>DAOLCW010000093.1:0-12076 GCA_035327665.1 Kiritimatiellia bacterium | reverse complement strand
GCGGCGTCCCTCCTTCGTCGGACTACGGCGGGCAAGCAAACCGCCGCACTCCAAACGTTTGAAGACGAGATGACTACAATCGTTGAAGGGATCGCACCACCCCGATGACCGGTCCGGCGACTTCGAAGGAAGGGTGATTCGCGGGCAATTCGATGACGGGATAGGCGGGGTTGGCGGGGATGAGGCGGATGCCGCAGGAGGAACGTTCGAGGTATTTGATGGTAGCTTCCCCCTCGACGTAGGCGAGGACGATGGCGCGGGTGTCCCGGACCGGGCTGCGGCGGACGACCACGAAGTCGCCGTCGAAGATCCCGGCCTCGATCATGCTGTCGCCCTGGACCTGGAGGGCGAACAAATCTTTCTGGCCGAAGAGGGAGTCAAAGTGGAGGTGGTCCCGGATGTGTTCTTCGGAGAAGACGGGGAATCCGGCGGCGGCATTGCCAACGAGGGGGATGCCGGGGGGATAGAGGTCGTCGGTTTGGGCGGTGAGGCGGAGGCTTCGGGCGAGGCCGGGGACGCGTTCGAGGAATCCCTTTCGGATGAGGGTGGCCACATGATCGGAGGCGGCCCGGGGGGAGCGAAAGCGGAAGTGGGCGGCAATTTCCCGGATGGTGGGTGGGGAACCGGCCCCGGTGATCGTATCCCGGATGAAGTCGAGGACGGCTTTTTGTTTTTCAGTAAGGGTCATGATTGGGCCCATCTTCGATTCTGTACAGCTTGTCCCGAATACGGCGTCGCGGAGCTCCGCCCTCCAGGAGGGGGTTGGGTGTTAACTGGAGCGAACACCGCAAGCCCGCTCGCGCAAAACTCGAGGTGCGCTCGTTTAACACTGCGTTCTTGACAATGGTATTTCATGCGTACTATACAAATGTATAGTTAATGGTGTTTTGTTTGTCAAGCGGGAGGAAAGCTATGAACTGCACAATGGAAAAGGCGTTGGAATGGGTGGGGAGCATGAAGGGGGCGGAGCGATTGGTGGCGGAGCTGATGTTGACCACGGGGGCCCGGCTCGACGCGTTGCTGGCGCTTCGGATTCGCGACCTTCATCCGTCTCGACGGCGGCTGACCCTTTACGACGAAGGCCGTCGGATCGAGGTCGAGGTACTGGAGGAATTGGCGGGTGACCTTCACCAGCAGATTCAGCGGATGCGATGGATGTATGAGCAGGACATGGCCAAGGCCGGGCGCGGAGGGTGGGACCGCCAGCAATCCGGGTGGCGATGGATGGACATGTTTTTATTTGCCGATGAAGGCATTCCGGCCCGGCGCTTTCTTGGGTCGGGGCTTCGTCCGGCCCGGCATCCGGCGGATTTTGTGAACGCCTTGATGGTGGCGGCGCGGCGGGCGGGCATTCGCGAGCCGGTTCATTCCCACAGTTTGCGCCACATTCATTCCCAATGGCGTCTCGCCCACGGGGCGACGATTCCCGACCTTCATCGCAACCTCGGCCACACCGACGTGATGACGACCTGGCTCTACAGCCAATCGCTGACCCGGGGGCTTCAGTTTACCGGCGCGGCACATTAAGTGGGGGCAGCCACCTTCGTTCCTTTTCCAAGGACTCCGGCGCGCCGCTGCCGGGGCTCAATTTTGGGTTGAGGGCAGTCGTCTGCGTTAGGTTTTGTTTTTTATTGCCGCAATCCCGTCATCTCGATGGAGAAGGCGGGCCAGCCTTCGAGGGGGGCGGTGAAGTCCTGGCGGTAGTAGGCCTGGCCGCGATGGTAGCCCCAGTCGAGGGCGCGGATGGGGAAGGCTTTGGACTGGACGAGAATGAAGGCGTTGGGGATGCCGCCGATGTAGGGGGCGTCGGGGGCGCCACGGGGGATGTCGCGAATGCCGATGGTGTGCCAGGGCGGGGAGGCGACGGGGCCGGTGCGCCACCCGGACTCGGGTTGCTGGGTGGACAAGCTTCCGGGACCGGTACCGGCGACCCCGGTATGGGAGCGGATGCCGGCCTGGAACCACGGTTCGTCGCGCTGGAATTCGACTTGGGCGGCAATTTGTTGAGGACCGGGACTCAGCTCGGTACCGGCCACGAAGAGGTTGTAGGGATGATCGCCGGTGAGGATGCCGCGACCGTTAAGGAAGAGCCGCCCTCGACCATTGACATTCATGCCGACAATGGCCCGGTTGGGGGCGGCATAGAACCAGTCGAGGAGGGTAGCCTGCTCCTTGGCCCCGGGGCCATGGGTTCCATCGAGGAAGGGTTGGTAGTGGGCGGCGGTGACCGGTTCGCCGAGGAGGCGGCGGTATTCGAGGTGGCGGAGCCGGTAGATGCCTTCCTCCTCGGCGCCGGGGAAACGCTCGAAGTATTCCTCCACCGCGTGCATGGCTCCGCGGAAATCGTTGGCCCGCTCGAGTTCGAGCAGTTGGAGCATGAAGGTTTGACGGTGGAGGGGGTCTTCGGTGGCCCGGCGGGCGGTCCGGTCCTGAGGCAGGGAGCGAACCGGGGTGGGGGTCTCGAGGTAGAAATAGGCAATGCTCTCGAAGTAGCCTTGCACCGGTTGTCCGGTCTGGGGCATGCGCATCCGCTCGAATTCCATGCGAAAGTTGCGTCGGAACGAGACGGGGTCGGGGTGCTGGAGCCGGTATTGGGCGACCCGGAAGGGGGCGCGGTCGAAGCTGGCGTTGAGGGCGCCGAACACCGCGCCCCGGTAGTACCAGCCACCGTTGAAGTAATCCTCGAGGCCGGTGCCGTCCCAGGTCGGGGCGGTGGCACCGTCCACCCACATCCGTTCGTCGCCTTCGAGGATCCACCATGACTGATCGAGGCCACTGACCCCGAGGAAACATCCGAGGAATTTGCCCCGGCCTTCGATCTGGGTGATGGGATGATGCTGGGCTCCGGTGGGACCGGAGCGCCGCCATTCGGCATGGAGGTAGCCAGCACCCCCCGCAACATGGTCGGTGAGTTCGGCTTCGAACCGGACCTCGATGGGGCGATCGGCTCCATTGACCAGGTCCATGCGGATGCCGGAGGTGAAGGGGAGGGGGAGGCGCAACGTGTAACCATCGGGGCCGCTGGTCATCCACAGGTTGCCCAGTTCGCGTTTGCGCCAGGCATTGGCAAAAAGATGGCCGACGGGGACGGAGATGGAGGGGAGGGCCTGACGTCCATAGTAGACGTTGAGGATCGCGTCCTGGAGGAGGAATTCGGCGTCGATGCGCGACCATGCGGCGGGTTCCGCAGGCGTGAGGTTGAGGTGAACGGCGGTGAGGGTGCCGGAGCCTTCATGGGCGAAGAGGGTTTGGGTTGTACCGGGTTCGACAAGGTGTTGCTCGGCGGCGGTGGTGAAGGGGATGTCGCGGGATTCGATGGCGTGGGTCCATGCGTCGCGAACCTTGGCGGCCACCGCGAGTTGCTCGGGGGTAAGTTGCCGGGGGTAGGATTCGACCCGCTGCCCGGGGAGGGATTCCACACTGAGCTGATAGAAGATGCGGCGGGGGCCCCAGAAGGGATGGGTGTTGGGCTCGCGGGTTTCGATGCGGATGGACCGGTTGAAGGGGATGGGCACGTAGCTGTAGAAGCACATGTTCACGTACTGGGCGAGTGGGACGAGCCACGGATCCATGTGGCCGAACAGGTCCTCGAGCACGCCTTCGATGCGGGGAGTGCGTTCGCCGTCGATGAAGATGCGGACAGGGTGGCCGGGGTCGGTTCCGGTCATCCAGAACCGGCGGATGACGCCGGGGCCTTGTTCGTCGAGAAGGACGACCCAGCCCGGTTCCTGGCTGCGGCTTTGGAAGTTATTGAAGTCGTTGTTGCCCCCGGGCTGGGGGTCGGAGGAGGAAACCATGCGGATGGCGGCGTCGTTGAGCACGGGGAGGGCGGCGAGATCGACGAGATCCTCGACGAAGGCGGTCCAGGGACGGACCTCCCCGGACGTTCCGGGGCGGCCGCATCCCATGAAGGCGGTGCTGGCGATGGCGAGAAGAAAAAGAATTGATCCGGCTGTCCTCATCTCCGATGGTTCTCCGTTTGGTCCAGGAAGGAAACGCGATGAAGCAAACGTCTCAAAAATCGGTGGAAACGCAAGCCCCGGATGAACGAAAACCGTGGCGGTTCTGGATTCTCGGTGTGTTGCTGCTCGGCTTGTTGGTGTACCGGGAAGCGCTGATTCCCGGCCAGATCCTGTTCACCACCGACGACGGGATCGGGGCGATTTCGATGCGGAAGAACACTCTTCCCCACGCTTTTCTCGGGGGGTGGGACGACTCGATTGCGGTGGGACAGCCGAATCTGGTCATGCCTTCGTTCACCAATGCGCTGCTCACCCTGCTTCCGGTGCCGGTGTTCATCAACTGGATTCATTACATCGACCTTGGGCTCGCCTCGTTGTTTCTGATGTTGTTTCTCAAGTTGCGGGGGGTGCGTCCGGAGGCGGCGGGGCTGGCCGCGCTGACCGCGTTTTGGCTGGGGAGCAATTTTTATCTGACCTATGCGGGGCACATCGGAAAATTCGGGGTGCTATTGTTTGCGGCCCTGTTTCTTTATCTGATTGAGTTGGCGGTTCAGCGGAGGTCGGCAGGGTGGGCGGCGCTGGCCGGTGGGGCGATGGGGGCGATGTTCCTGGAACAGGCGGATTCGGGGTTGTTCTTTGCTCTGGTGTTGGGTCCGTATGCGATCCTGCGGGCGGTCCGGATGGGGTTGCCGCTGGTGCCGGCGATGGTTCGGATTGTCGTTCCGGTGGTCGCGCTGTCGGCGATGATCGGTTTGCATGCGGTGATTTCGGGGTATGTGATGTTCGGGATGGAGGCTCCGGAGGCGTCGGAAGCCACCTCGAGGGAGGCCCATTTACAGGAGTTGTGGGAGTATTGCACCCAATGGAGCCTGCCTCCGGAAGAACTTCTTGAATGGATCGCCCCCGGATATTTCGGATGGCGAACCGGTGAGGAGCAAGGTCCATACTGGGGGCGACTGGGGCGCTCGGCGGGCTGGGAGGAGACCGGACGGGGCTTCCAGAATTTCAAGCTGGAGACCTTCTATATGGGAGGGATTCCCCTCCTGTTTTTTGCCTTGGGGGTTGCGGTGATCGCGGCGAGGAAGGTGCCACTTTCGTTCGACCGGGCCGAGGGCTGGTTTTGGGTGGTCGCGGTCGGGGTAACCTTGTTGCTCGGCTTCGGGAAATTTTTCCCGTTGTACAAATTGTTTTGGATGTTGCCGGGGATGTCCTCGATCCGGAATCCGGTGAAGTTTCTCCAAGTGACCCAGCTTGGGATGGCGATCCTCGCCGGGTTCGGGTTGGATGCATGGATTCGCTATGGCTTGAAAGCGAAACCGGACGCGGATTCAGCCCGTTTTTACCGGGGATTTTTCCGTGCCGGGCTGGGCGTGGCGGTGTTGTTTCTGGTTGGTTTCCTGCTATTGGCCCTGGCCCGCGATAACGCGTTGAGCCGTTTTGCCCAGGATTGGGGTCAGTATGCCGAGGTGATCGTGGCCAACCGGATCCGGGCGATGGGGTGGGCGGCGATGATGTTGGCAGTGGGATGGGGTATTGGTTTGTGGTGGCTGAAGTCGCAAGGCGCGATCAAGGGGTGGGTGCGGCATCTGCCGTTGATGCTCGTTGCGGTGGTCGCGATGGATGTTCTTGTGCACCGGGGCATCTACGTGAAATCGGTGAGCAAGGAGTCCCTGGTGGGGGATCAGGAGGCGTTGACCTTCATTGAGCAGAATCTCGGACATCAACGGCTGATGCTTCTATCCCCCCAGGGAATTTACAACAATTGGCTGACCATTCAGATGCCATACCGGAATATTCCAACCTTCAACATTCCCCAGATGAGGATGCCCGAGGATTACAAGAGTTACTTTGCGGCGTTTGGGGCGCGTCCCATGCACATGTGGCCGCACTTCGCGGTCGGGTTGTTGATGGGGCCGGCCCAGTTCTACAACCAGTTTCAAGGCGACCCGACGTTCCGGGACCGGTTTGACCTTGCCTTTGTGTTTAATTTTGTTCCGTTTCGCGACGGCGTGATGACGGTTGCGGCCACACCTCAGCAGCCGGGCCGGGAGGCCATTCTCCGACCCCGCGAGACGTGGTTCCGTTATGCCTTGTTTTCCCACTGGGAAGCCGCCGAGCCGGGTCAGGCGTTGGCCCGATTGCGAGATGTGAACCCGCCCTTGAGCCGGGTGGTGGTGCCGTCCGAGGTTGCGGCGACCCTGCCGGAAGTTGCGGGGGGTCAATCAGGCCCGGTGGGTGAGGTGACGGTGAAGAGGTATCGACCGGGGAGGGTGGAGCTTCGGGTGAGCGCTCCGGGGCCGGCGGTGTTGCGGGCGTCGGAGAAGTACATGTCGCATTGGACGGCGACGATCAACGACAAGCCCGCCGATGTGTTCCGTTGCGATTATCTGTTTCAGGGCGTGGTGGTGCCAGCCGGACGCAGCACGGTGGTGCTGGCGTATCAACCCCCGCTGGGGACGTTGTGGCTATTGATCGCCGGATTCGTGGGATTGCTTGCGGCGGGGGCGATGGTAATGCGCGAAGGACGGGCCGGGAAGTCGCCAGGCTAGGCCTTGCGGGCCCATGCCCGCCAGGTGGCGGGGTCGTTGAGTTTGGCCTTGTCCTCGGCGGCGAGGAGTTGTTTGACCGAGTCGTCGGCCTTGCCGGCGGCGGCGTGGTCGCGAGCGAAGCAGAGGAGCGAGCCGTTTTCCGCGCCGGTACGCTCGGCATGGATAAGGGTCATGCGGTTGCGTTCGAAGGCGGAAGCCCATTCGTGGAGGGAATAGAAGGAGAGGCGACCATGTCCAGCGGGGGCCGGCTTTTTGTGCTCGAAAAGACTTAATGCGTCGGGGGCCTCCATCACGATGAGTCCACCTGGCTTGAGGAAGTAGCGAATGCAGTTGATGGTGGCCTGAAGGTTGTCCATGAGATGGACCACGGAAAGCACGGTGACCACATCAGCAAAGCAGCCGTCGCGCCGGAGTTTTGAGGCGATCTGGGCGTCGAACAGACTGGGGAGGGTGGCGATTCCCTTGGCTTCGGCAGCCTTGGCGGCGGCGAGGGAGGGTTCGATGCCTTGCACCTTTTTGACCGAGGATTTGAGGTGGGCGAGAAAACTTCCATCACCGGAACCGATATCGACGAGGGTCGCGTCGGAACCCGCTCCGCCGATTTTAAGGATGGCGCGCGCGAGTTCGGCGAGGACTTTGTCGCGCTGGGGGTCGGACGAGACCGGGGCGCGGGGGTAGACCCGGCCGGGAATGATGACGTCGGTGTTTTGGATATGGCCGCACTTGGTACAGACAAAAAGATCGTTGGCCACATTGCCAAATTCGGGACCACCCTCCACATAGGACGGGAGAGGGGAGGGTGCGGACTGGACGACAAGCTCCAGCTTCCGGCTGCCGCAACAACGGCACAGTTTTCGCCGGGTAACCAACTTCACAAACGGGTTTCCTTGTTCAGGTCGCGTGACATAGGCAAAGAGTCGTCTTCCTTGCCATCAAACCTAGCCTTGGCGGGGCGGTTTTGTAAAGGCGTGTTTCGGCTCGTTTCGGGGCGGGTCAGGATCGGAAGGCGAGCTTGCCCTACGAAGAGGCTTTGGGAAGTGCCATTATGGCCATACGCTTCTTCAAGGCATCGACGTAGTCTTGCAGATCTGGAAGCGTTAGGGGCTTTATCATGAAGTCTGGAAGGTTGGTCAGGTTTATGGTGTCGAGAAGTAAGGCGATCATGCCTGCGTCGAGGCCACCATCTTTTTGCAGTGCATCACTCCACACCACTTCAATGGGCAAACCACTCTGCTCAAGGAAGTACAAATCCACAAGATCCTTGGGCTCGCACCGGCTCAACAGGGTGGTCAGTTTGTTCGCCATGATTTCGCGGAGGGTGTCCACACAAATGCCGCAGATCCATTCCTTTTGGGGTTCAATTTGAGGTGAAAGGTCGATCACAACATCCACGATCTCCACATCGTCGCTTCGCTTGAGTTGGTAACGCCTGAAGGTCGGAGCTTCTCAAAGTAAAATGACGGCTGCGTTGATTTCAGCCGTGCAAAGGCGGATCAGCCCATCGACTTCTATCCAGTCAATTTTTTCCGGGGTGGAAAGGTCGAGGTCGTAGGATTTACGATGATCCAAATAGAACAGACCCAGAGCACTGCCCCCTGTGAGAAAGAATCGCCGCTCCCGGAGAAAGAAGGCGTTCAGGAAGTCCCGCTTAAGCGTGGTACACGCGTTAGACTTTTCCCAGCTCATGCCACGTTTTAAGTAAAAAAGTCCATCGTGATTCAGCCGGACCGAGCCATCGCTTGATATGGTCAAACTCTTGGTAGATCTCGGTCGGTTTGAGGAAATACCAGACTTCAGAGGTTTTTAGTTCTCGCATCAACCACGCCATAAGTTGGTGGCGGGACGATCCCTGGGCGTCGGTCAGGCGCTGTTTTATGTCGCCAACCGTCCAGTTCCGGTCCCAACAAATGTAGGGTACGGCTTGCTCGGTCCATTCGATAGGACTGGATGTGGTCATGGCGTAATCATCCCAGTCTCCGAGGGTGCTGTCAAACAGGTTGGATCGCGGTCTGACTTAAGGCAAGAAGGCACCCTTCTTGATTTTTTCGGGGAGGTAGTGTTCGAGGACGAAGTTGAGGCCGTGCTTGGCGAAGGCCTGCTGTTCAATACGGACGCCGAGCTTGAGCATGTGCTCAAGAGCCTGTTGCCAGGGTTTGTGATGTTTGATGAAGGGGTCGTTTTTGAGGGCGTCGCGGGCACGTTTGATGTCCTGTTCTTCGAGGGGATGGGTGGCGTCCATGAGGTCGTAGTCGAGGATGTCCTGGGGGGTGACCCCGAGGTAATGGGCCTGGGGGACGCAGAAGTAGCGGTTGATGTGGGCGGCCTGACCGGAACCAACTTTAAGGGTGCGGTAGATGTTGCAGTAACCGTAGGGATCGCCGTCGGTAAAGGCGAGGACGGGGAGGTTCTGGTCGTCGGCGAGGCGGCGGATAAACCGTCGGCAGGCCCGGGTGGGGACGCCGCTCATGGAGATGAGGATGCAGTTGGCTTTCTCGAAGTAGCGATGGTGGACAAGGCGTTGGAACAGGGAGGCGGTTTCGACGACGAGGACAAACTTGGCTTTGCTCTGGAAGCGGAAATGCTCGACGCGGGAGGGGATGCTCCAGGCGCCGGAGCCGAGCTTGAGGCAGTTGATGGGGATGTCCTTGCCGGTGGAGGGATCCTGGTCGATGACGGTGATGGGTCCGCAAACGTCGCCGCCACGCTCTTCGGGGATGTAGCCGAGCTGTTCGCGATTGATGCCGAGCATAGCCTCGATGTCGTCGAGGAGGGTGTCGCTTTCGGGCTGCTCGTTGAACCGGCATTCGCCCCAGCTTTTCGAGTTGTAATAGACTTCGCGTTTGCCTGCGATGTCGTCCTTGTCGAGGAGGTCATTCTTGGTGGTGGCGAGCAATCGCATGGACTGGGCGAAGGTCTTGATGGTGTTGTAGGAGAGGGTGCGGGTGGAGACCTTGTTGAGGATCTCGAAGTGGCCGCGCTTGACGTCGTATTTCACGTTGGCCAGGGAACGGACGGGGAAGGACATCGAGGGCTTCTTGCGCTTTTTGACGATGTCGTCGCGAATGGCCTTAGCGGTGTCCACGATTTTGCGGGCGGCGGCTTGTTTGGTGATGACGTCTGGGGTGGTTTTGGGTGTTTTCATGTTTTTTTCTTTCAACGCAAAGGTGCAAAGGAACGCGAAGGAACGCAAAGAGGAGAAGGAAAGAACTTAATGTCCATTCACGACACGATGGATTCTATTTTTAAGGTATGTTTCGCCAAAATTGATGACCAAGCCGAGTTTCTTCTTGGCTAAGCGAAGGTAGGTAAGCAGCTGAGCGCTGAAGATGGGGTGATAGGCTTCAGCAGCTTTTGCTTCGACGACGACTTTCTCATTGACCAAGACGTCGAGGAATAACGGCTTTTTAAGGGTGATCCCTTTGTAGATCACGGGCACAGGCTTTTGTCGTTCAACCACCAGGCCCCTCAGCTTCATTTCATGACACAGAGCCTCTTCGTAGATGTCTTCAATCAATCCCGGGCCACCGAGGGTTGTGTGGACTTCGAGAGCTGCGCCGATGATCGCATGACTGATCTCATTTTCATTCATTCTATTCTTCCTTTGCGTTTTTCTGCGTACCTTTGCGCCTTTGCGTTGAAGAAAAATCGATTCAGACCTCAAGGTGGGTGCGTTCGAGCATTTTTTTCAGGTCGTTTTCGACGTTCTCTCTGTCCTTTTCATTAAGGTTGAGGATGTCCTTGAGGCCGAGGGCGAGGTGGGGGATATAGAGTTCCATGTAGTTACGTTTGCGGTCGGCTTCGGCCTGGCGCTCGCGGCGGCTGAGGAAGACGGAGAGGCGTCGTCCACACTCCTGAAGGGCGAGGGTGATTTCAGCGAGGATGTCGGGGTAGCTGGCCACGGCGTCCTTGCTTTCGCTGGTGAAGGGAACCCATACGCTGGCGATGTGGACCATGAGGACCATGGGGCCTTGAGGGAGGGAGCCTTTGGGCTGGGTGAGGCCATAAGCTTTCCAGTTGACCCCGGTGACGGCCTTGGTGATGGCGCAGGCTCCAGCCATGTAGAGAAGGGGAACGCGGTTGGCGAAACGGAGGAGGCGGATGGGGGAGTCGGCCCCGAGTTCGTCGTCGGCTTTGGGTTTGGCGCAGGCGAGTCCGACCTCGATCTGGAAGGGGTTGCCGCGGTACACGGTGGGACCCCGGGTGAGGCTGGTGTAGAAGTCGGCGTCGATTTCTTTGCGAAGCCCGGTCTCGATTTCAGCTTCGCCGATGGGGGCGAGGCAGTCGGTGGGAGGGCGCATCAGCTTGGTTTTCTGGAGGGTCTTGTAGAGGACCTCGACGTCTCGATGAGCGACCTGGGTTGGTTTGGCCTTGGGATCGAGGCCGGCGGCTTCGCAGATTTCGAGGGCGGCGCGGTCGCTGACCCGGGAGAAATCGGAAGCGAGGGCGGAGCGGAGGGTTCGGCTGTCGGTGTCCTTGAGCATCTGCATGAGGAGGCCGAGTTCGAGGCCGTGGGGATGGGGTTTGATTTCGAGGGTGGCTGGAGGAAGGGACTCGGTGCCGCGCTGGTAGGTGATGCGGGTTTCGTCGAGGGCTTCCTGGCCGGCTTTGATGAGGGCGACACGGTAATGGAGTCGGAGATGGGGATTGACGATGGCGCATTGTTTGAGGAATTCGTCCACGGAGAGCTTGCCGCGCACGTAGGCGGCTTCCATCTCGATGGAGACGGAAGTGCCGTGGGGCTGGAGGATGGGGTCGAGGCGGGCGCCTTCGGGGTCGACGGGGTGAAAGGTTGGGGTCCAGTCGACTTCGGTGTCGCTGAGGATGGCAGGCTTGTTGTTGCGGGTGTCGATTTGCACGGCGATGCGGTGGGCGGCTTTCCCGGATTTTGTGCGGGAGAGGATCTGGGTGGATGCGCCGGTGGTGAGCTGGCCATACATGCCAGCGGCGCTGATGCCGATACCTTGCTGGCCCCGGGACATGCGGAGGCGGTGAAATTTGGAGCCGTAGAGGAGTTTGGCGAAGATTTTAGGGATTTGGTTGCGGACGATGCCGGGGCCGTTGTCCTGGACGGTGACCCGGAACCGGTTCTCGGCGAGTTGTTCAAGATCGATGGCGATTTCGGGGAGGATGCCTGCCTCTTCGCAGGCGTCGAGCGAGTTGTCGACCGCTTCCTTGACGGCGGTAAGGAGGGCGCGGCGGGGGCTGTCGAAGCCTAGAAGGTGGCGGTTTTTGAGGAAGAATTCGGAAACGGAAATCTCGCGCTGGCGCTTGGCCATGGATTCTGCGGTTTCCATGTTGCGGGGGGTGGTTTTCTTGGCCATGTAGGTTCTCCTTGAAACGAGAGGTAAATGAAATCGTTGGTGATGCTTGTGGTCAAGACCTCACGTCTTAAAGTTTCCCATTGTAGTCAGAGAGGTTGGTCATCACGTGTTGTGGGGATGCCAAGGAGCATACGCATTGAATACGCGGGGGCCGTTTGTCAGGTGATGTGTCGTGGGGATCGGCGAGAGGCGGCATCACGGTTTGGGGTGAGCGTGAGCGAGTTGTGGAGTCGGAGACAGACGG
>DAOLCW010000092.1:0-12476 GCA_035327665.1 Kiritimatiellia bacterium | reverse complement strand
CCCCCCCCCCCGTGTGCCCCTTTCACCCGCAAACGCACCCGCGCATGAAAACGAATAGCCTGCCGTCGGATGAACCCCCCCCCCGCCATACCCCCCCCGCAAACATCCCGTACCCGCCTTCAACTCCAAATCCCGGCACGGCAACGGCAACACCCCCACCTCCTCCTTGAAAACCTCCCCCACCTCAAATCCTTCGTCCGCGCAATACGCCAACACCCTGCCCCGCAAGGTCTCCCGGCAAACATCCGGCGTATCCGAAAAATACGTGTCCTCCACCAGAAGCCTTCGATCATCCAGCGGCAGCACATACACAAACCGGTAACCCTCCTCCTGTCCAACCCGCGCATCCATCAAAATCGGACCCCTCATCCCGTGCGGCTTCTTCAGACCCACCTCCAACCCCAAAAACTTTTGATACGCTGGCCGCCCCGCCATCCCGTACGCATCCGGCCCCCGCGAATCCACAATCAATCCCGCCCGGATCCTGCGTCCATCCTCCAGCGCCACCTCGCCGGCCTCCACCCGTTCCACCCGGCATCCCAAGCAAAGCTTCACCCCCGGAGCCGTCTTCGCCTTCGCCTGCACCACCCGGTCCAGACTCTCCCCCGAAAACGATCCATACCCCCCAACCAATTCCCGCTCCAACCCCGGAAACATCACCCGGTACGATGGCCACCGATGCTCAACCAGCGGATCGAGCAAACCCTCTACCCCCTTCGGCACGTCGCTGTCATGAAAACTCCACGTATGACAGCCCCCCAGCCGTGACTCCGCCTCCACCAGCGCCACCCGCGCACCCGGTTGCCGCTCTAGCAAAAACAGCAAAAGAAGACCATTCTGAAGCCCGCCCCCAAGCAGCGCGACGTCATAGGATTCATGTAATTCCGGATCGAACATGGTGAAATCAAACAAGGCAAAAGCATTACAATCCCACACCCGCAGCGGGGCCCCAACAAAATAAACCAAGTTCCCGATTTTACAAACCAACCCCCTCCATGCATCCTAACCCCACATGAAGACACCCCCATTGCCCCCCGGTGCCCGCGTCGGTCTCGCCCTCGGAGGCGGTGGCGCACGCGGCTGGGCTCACCTCGGCGTCCTTCGCGCACTCAAGGAACACAACATCCAGCCCGTCGCCATCGCCGGAACCAGCATCGGGGCCCTCGTCGGAGGCTTCCTCGCCGCCGGCAAACTTCACCATCTCCAAGACATCGCCGAACACCTCGACCTCAAACAACTCCTCACCCTCTTCGCCGAACCCTCCCTGCCCCGCTCCGGACTCATCGAAGGCCAGAAAATCACCGCCCTGCTTCGCGAAAAACTCCAAGCCACCGACCTCGCCCGCCTCCCCGTTCCTTTCCGGGCCGTAGCCTCCGACATCATCACCGGCGAACAAATCGTCCTCGACCAAGGCGACCTCTCCACCGCCATCCGTGCCAGCATCGCAATCCCCGGACTCTTCGCCACCGTTCCCTGGAACGGGCGCCACCTCGCCGACGGTGGTCTCGTCAACCCCCTCCCCATCAACATCGTTCGCACCCTCAACGTCAACTACGTCATCGCCGTCGACCTCCATGGCGGCTGGCGTCATCCCGCGTCTCCACCCCCCGCAACCTTCAAACCCAGCCCGCCCTCCACCCCCTCGTGGATCGAAAAACAACGCCGTCACCTCAAAGTCGCTTCAAAAGATGCCCTCCGGAAATGGCTTCGCCCCGCCCCCGGCCCCTCCATCATCACCGTCATGACCAATACCATCGACATCGTCGCTGCCCGCCTCACCCGCGAAACCCTCTCCCGCCACCCCGCCGACCTCCTCATCCAGCCCCAACTCGGAGACATCGGACACCTCGAATTCCATCGCTACTCCGAAGCCTCCAACGCCGGCTACACCGCCGCCCTCCATGCCCTGAAACATACCGGACAGCAAGGGTAAGGCAACCGTATGGAGTGAGCGAGCCCGCCAGCCTGCGGAGCCCGGACTTGACGAATCCCCGCTCCCCGCGTCACATACCACCTCACACCCCCAAGGAACCCCATGGCCAAACGCGAAACCCCCATCTACGACGAAAGCAAGATCAAGACCCTCTCCTCCCTCGAGCACATCCGACTGCGCACCGGCATGTACATCGGGCGCATCGGCGACGGCTCCCACTACGACGACGGCATCTACATCCTCGTCAAAGAAGTCGTCGATAACGCCATCGACGAATACATCATGGGCCACGGCAAAAAAGTCGACATCGCCATCGACGACGGCGTCGTCTCCGTCCGCGACTACGGACGCGGCATCCCCCACGGCAAACTCGTCGACTGCGTCTCCACCATCAACACCGGCGCCAAGTACAACGACGACGTCTTCCAATTCAGCGTCGGCCTCAACGGCGTCGGCACCAAAGCCGTCAATGCCCTCTCCGCCAGCTTCACCGTTCGCAGCTATCGCGAAGGCAAATTCGCCGAAGCCGTCTTCGAGCGCGGTACCCTCGTCGAAGAAAATCAAGGCAAAGCCCCCAACGAACCCGACGGCACCTTCGTCAACTTCGTTGCCGACGACAAAATCTTCGGCGACTTCACCATCCGCGAAGAACTCATCACCCGCCGCCTCCGCCTCTATACCTACCTCAACTCCGGTCTCGCCCTCGTCTACAATGGCCAGAAATTCATCTCCACCGGCGGCCTCCTCGACCTCATCGAAGAAGAAACCGAAGACGAAGCCCTCTACCGCCCCCTTCACTACCGCGACAAAATGCTCGAAATCGCCTTCACCCACTGCCCCCGCTACAACGAAACCCACTTCTCCTTCGTCAACGGCCAGTACACCAGCGACGGCGGCACCCACCTCAGCGCCTTCCGCGAAGGCATGCTCAAAGCCGTCAACGAATACTCCAAAAAACGCTACGAAGGCGACGACGTCCGCGAAGGCATGGTTGGCGCCATCGCCATCCGCCTCAAAGATCCCATGTTCGAATCCCAGACCAAAAACAAACTCGGCAACACCGAAATCCGCGGCGAACTCGTCAAACAAGTCCAGCAAGTCATCACCGACCTCTTCCACCGCAACCCCGACATCGCCGAAAAAATCCTCCTCAAAATTGCCGAAACCGAAAAACTTCGCCGCGAACTTCAGTCCGTCAAAAAAATGGCCCGCGAACGCGCCAAATCCGTCTCCATCCGCATCCCCCAGCTCAAGGACTGCAAACTCCACCTCGACCTCCGCAAAAATCGCGGCCACGAATCCATGATCTTCATCACCGAAGGCCAGTCCGCCGCCGGCTCCATCGTCAGTTGCCGCGATCCCAACACCCAGGCCATCTTCACCCTCAAAGGCAAACCCCTCAACGTCTGCGACCTCAAACGCGATGCCATCTACAAAAACGACGAACTCTACAACCTCATGCGCGCCCTCAACATCGAGGACAGCGTCGAATGGCTCCGCTACAACAAAATCATCCTCGCCACCGACGCCGACGTCGACGGACTCCACATCCGCAACCTCATGATCACCTTCTTCCTCCGCTTCTTCGAACCCCTCGTCCTCAGTGGCCACGTCTTCATCCTCGAAACCCCCCTCTTCCGCGTCCGCACCAAAAAAGAAACCATCTACTGCTACTCCGAAAAAGAAAAAGCCTCCGCCCAGAACAAACTCGGCAAAGCCGCCGAAGTCACCCGCTTCAAAGGCCTCGGCGAAATCTCCCCCCACGAATTCAAACAATTCATCGGCGCCGACATGCGCCTCTCCCCCGTCGAAGTCGATAACACCCACGCCATCGCCGACGTCCTCGACTTCTACATGGGCAAAAACACCCCCGAGCGACGCGGCTACATCATGGACAACCTCGTCGTCGACCTCGCCGTCTAACCGGGGTCGACCCTTAAAAACCAAATCTAGCACATCAAGACCCCAAACCTAACGCTTCGTGGATAAATCATTAGGACTATAGTTTGAATGCCTGACCTCATCCACCCTGACACCCACCTCCTGCGCGATCTATCGTCGAAAATCGATGCGACCCTTTCCGCCCTGATCAAGCCCGGCCAACGCGTTGCCCTCGTAAATTTTCCCAATCACGCCAATGCCGGGGATAGTGCCCTCTGGCTCGGCCAGGTCTTGGCCCTGAAACGCGCAGGCGCCACCTTTCTTTACCATTCATCGTGGGCAAGTTACCGGCGCGATGAACTTGCCCGCATCCTTAAACCTGACGATCTCATTCTCATCAATGGAGGCGGCAACTTCGGCGATCTCTACCCCCTTCAGCAGGCCGCCACCCGGCTCCGCCTGCTTCGCGATTTCCCCGCTCATCGGATCATCCAACTGCCCCAAAGCATCTGGTTTATTCACCCTGAAAACCGAGACGAGGTAAAACGCCTGTGCGAGGCCCATCGCGACTTCACCCTCCTCGTTCGCGACCAGCAAAGTCTGGACGAAGCAAAGAAACACTTCAACGTACCCTCCCAACTTTGCCCCGACATGGCCTTTGCCCTCGGCCCGCTTCCCCGACCCGTCACCCCTTCCCTACCCATCCTTTGGCTGGCCCGGCAAGATCCGGAATCCACCGGATATACGCCCCCCCATGACGATCCGGACATTCAGGTCATCGACTGGCTTGGCTCACTCCCTGAAGATCACAACATCCCCCTCGCATCACGTCTCGCCTGCATGATGAATCCCCCCCTTCACCGTCGCTCCATGGACCCAACCAAAGGCACTCCCCGGGAGCGAAAACTTCTCGCCGCCACCTTCCACGGCATGGCCCGGTATTGGATCCATCGGGGATGCTGCGTTCTTGCCAAAGGTCATGCCGTCGTAACCGACCGGCTTCACGGCCACATTCTTTGTTTGCTCATGGGTATTCCTCACGTCATCCTCGACAACAGTTATGGAAAACTGCGATCCCTCCATCAAACATGGACCCGAACCGCTTGCACCGCATCTTGGTCAAACGACCCCAAACATGCGGCGGACCTTGCACGAAGCCTCAGGAACGATCTTCGCGCATAGCCCGGGCTTACAAACTCCATGAACCCAGCCCAACCATCACCGGTATGGACCCTGGAAGCTCCCCGTGTGGAAAGGTCAGGCTCAACCTGTCGCATCCTTTGTCGAATCGACCACGAGGACGCATGGCTTGAAAGTGATGACACCGAACTTTATCCCGGCATCGAAGCCTTCGCCGGTGCCATGATGACCCCTGCCCTCGCTGTCGGCGCACAACTTAAACTCCACGCTCCTGTCGACACCCATTGGTTGTCTCGGCAGCGGAAACTCGCTGAATGGCATCGTCTTTGGTGGTACCCCGACCAACCCTTCCCCATTGAGCAGGCTCCCCAGACCACCGGAAAGAACCTCCAAGCACGCAGTGTCGCCACCTGTTTTACCTGCGGTGTCGACTCCTTTGACACCCTGTTACAAAACCTCAACCGAATCGATGTTCTCCTCTTCGTTCAAGGCTTCGACATCCCTCTCGACGACACCCCCCGCATGGACGCAATGCGCTCCTCCCTCCACACCGTTGCCCGTGCGCTTGGCAAGCGATCCCTCATCCTCCGCACCAACCTGCGCAACCATCATCTCTTCGGCCAGGCCGACTGGCGGCACACCCACGGGGCCGCCCTCGCCGCAGCCGGTCACGCCGCCTCCCCGGCCATCGGTCGACTCCTCATTCCCTCCAGCTACTATCTAAAGATGGATTATCCATGGGGCTCCCATTGGAAAACGGACCCCCTCCACTCATCCTCCCGAATCGTTTTCGAGCACAATGGGCATTCGGCATACCGTCTTAAAAAAATTAACCGAATCTCCCATCATCCCCTTGTTCAAAAACACCTCCGTGTCTGCTGGGAAAATCGTGCCGACACCGGAAACTGCGGGGAGTGCGAGAAATGCATCCGAACCATGGCCGCCCTCCACGCCGTCGGGGCGCTTGAATCCTCATTAACCTTTCCCCGGCATCCCTCTCTTGTCGAACGCATGCTCGTTATGCCAACCATTCCCCGCAAAAGTCTCATCCGCAACTGGAGCTCGATCTACGCATTCACGTCTCAACCTGAACTCCGGACGGCCATCCTCCACCTGATCGAGCGGTCTTTCCCCGGAGCCCCCCTCGACCTCCCCCCCTTCCGCCACGAACCCGAAATGCATCTTCGCCTTCACTGGAACAACTGGAAAAATCGGAGCAAGCGCCCCCAATGACCCTCATCGAAGCCGCCAAGGAAAGCGATAGTCTCTACTTTGAGCTCGGGGCAACCTCCACCCCGCTTCCCGGCTGCCAGCTTGCCACCATGCCCGGCCTTGAGCACCTCGACTCCGCAAGCGTCTTCCATCGCGTCCAATCCACCCCCGACCCGCGTCATGCCCTTGAACGCATGCGCGCCGAAGTTCACACACGCGGACTTCCCCTCATTCGCCTCTACCTCATGAATCCCGACCCCATCTGGGAAGCCGCACTTCAACAAGATGGTTTCACCTCTCGTGAAGAACTCATTCTTGGCGCATCCCACGCCACCCGCTCATCCTGGGAGCAGTCTTCCTCCCTCCACTTGACCCCAATTCAAACTCCGGACCAGTGGGAAATCCGAAAAAACATTCTCGGCTCCGGAGAAACTGTCCCCGATGGACACGGCTCCGACCTCAACGCCTATCTGGACATGGAGCAACAAAAAGCCCAAAACGGCGGCCTCACCTTCTACCTCGCCGCCACCTCCGGGGGCATGATCGTCGGATCCGCCGGACTTCTCCACGTTCACTCTGCCGCCCGCCTTAAAAATCTCGTCGTGCACGCCCAACACCGCGGACGAGGCTATGCTGCCGCCATGATTCGCGCCTTTGCCTCCCTCGCCGATCCATCCCAAAGCCTCATCGCTTACGCCTTGCAATATCCACCCGCCCTGCGACTCTATCAATCTCTGAACTTCACCCGGCTCGGCTCATGCTTCGAATGGACACCAAGAAAGGTCTAACCATGACGACATCGCTTCTTCCACCCTATCGTGAAACTGGCTTCGTAGTAGTGCCCTCCCCATTCGCACCCCACGAAATCGACGCGTGGGCCAACGAGGCTGACCTTGCCATCACTTCCGCCCACGCCCGACCCGAACAAGTCGCCCTTTCCGGACGCACCCATCTCACCCAAGGCTTTGTCCTTGATCGCATCGATATGGCCGCCGCCCGCTCCGCACTTTTTCGAACCCTGGCCGGCGATCCACGCATCCTCGATCTCGCCTCCCAGCTACTCGAAACTCCTGCGACCCTCGCCAAAGACAAACTCATCACCAAACCACCCGGAACCCACGGCTACCTTCCCCATCAGGACTACCCCTACTGGGAATACCTTGGATTGCCTCCCCACCATCTGGTATCCGCCCTCATCGCCATCGACCCCTGCGACGAACACAACGGTGCCCTCGAAGTCTACCCCGGACTTCACCATGAGCGCCTTCCTTCCCCACCTGATGCCCCCCTCGACACCGACCCCGCTTGCCTCGCCGGAAAACCCTGGTCCCGGATCGACATGAACCCCGGCGACATCCTCTTCTTTCACTCCCTCACCCCCCACAAAAGTGGCATCAATCATTCAACCCGTTCCCGCCGGTCCCTCTTTCTCACCTATGCCCCCGCCAGTTACCCCCGGATCTACGAGCGATTTCAAACCGAAAAACGACCCGCCTCCTGAGCCCCGCCCGTGGCCCTGCTTGCCGCCATCTACGACCCCTCGCCCCAACGTGCCCGGGAAACCCTCGACGCCATCCGAAAGCAACCCCTCCCAACCCGGCATCCTCTCGTCGACCATGAATGGAGCCATGGCCCCTGGCAAATCTTCTGCCGCTGCGCAAGCACAACCCCGGTTCAACAAGCCTCCACCCCACGACAAACCAATTTCCTCTGCGGCAAACTTCTCACCCCGGATCTCGACCCCATCTCCCTCGACGACCTTCCCGATCAACCCGTGAGCGGGTATGGCGCCGTTCTCTCCATCGACCATACATCCTCCACGCTGCGCGCCACCACCGATGCCTTCGGCATCTTTCCCCTCTACCATGTCACCGGCGCCGACTGGTTTATGGTCACGTCCATTCCTTGGATCGCCCGCCATCACCCCTCCTTTACCCCAGAATACGATCTCGACGGCCTCGCCGCTATCCTCCGCACCATGCATACCATCAGCGGACAAACCCTCTGGAAACATGTCAAACGACTCGCTCCCGGCGCACGGCTCACCGCCCGGACAGCCCCCATAGAAATCAACGAGAGCCCACCCTACACCTCGCTTCCTGCAACCGCCCCCCCCTCCGATCCCGAACAAGCCGTGATCGAGCGCCTCACCCGAATCATGCGCGCCCTCGAACTCCCACATGCCCCACAGGCCATCCTTCTTTCCGGCGGCATGGACTCCCGCCTCATCGCCGGACTCCTCCACCCCGCCCAACCTCAACCCGTGATCGCCTGCACCAGCGGCATGGACACCGACCTTGAAGTTCAGTGCGCACGACTGGTCAGCCAACACCTTGGATTCCAACAGCAGGTCAGCGAGTCCACCCCGGACGAACTCTTCGAGGCCATGCAATGGAACGCCCGCCTCGAACTCGCCTCCAACGGCATGAACACCGCCCTCAGCTACGCCGCAGGACAACGCCTTCCTCCTCTCCGAACCACCTTCACCGGCTACGGGCTGGACGTTTTTATGAACAAGCTCTCCCCCGCAACCTTCCCCAAAAACTGCACCAACGACCACATTCTGGACCATTATGGACGATGGGGACTATCTCATTCTCAATGCCTCGCTCTCCGGCCCGACCCCTCCTTTCGTGACGCCCTCCTCAACCTCCGCGAAAAACAAACACAGATCCTAAACGCCTTTCCCGATTCCACCATCTACGGAAAGGCTCAAGCCTATGAAATGCGCTATCGCCAGCGCCTCCACGTCGGAGCCAACGCGTGGCGGATCGGCTGGTCAACCTGGCCCGTCTCCCCCGCCTACGACGCCATCCTCATACAAACCCTTCTCGCCATACCCGAAACCGTTCGCCAGAACCGAAGCTTCCAGATCAACCTCCTCCGTAACCATTTTCCCTCCCTCGCCAAACTACCCATCGACCGCAACACCTTCGATACCTCCCCCCTGCTCCCCCGAACCTGGTTCGACGACCTCAAAGCTCGCCTCAAACGACTCCCCCCCGCCCGCGTCAACCCCATCCAGTCCACCCACCAACTCCGCTACATCCGCACCATGGACATCAACCAACCCCTGTGGATTCAACTCCGCGAACGAATCGAGCCCCTCCGCCCCATCCTTCACAACCTCTTTGAACCATCCGCCGTGGATCGAATCCTCCCCCCTCCCCACGTCCCCATCCCCATGACTGCTCCCATCCCCGAAAGTTCCTCCCGAAAAACCCTCATCGCCCTCGCCCTGATCGGGGTCAGCCCTTAAAAACCAAATCTAGCAACCAACCCGCAACCCGCTGTCATACAATTGCTTGCAAACATTAAACGAAACCCAAGGGTACTCTGAATTTGGTTTTTAAGGGTCGACCCCAATCGGTTTGACGAGCATCGAACCGATTAGGATTCACAACCATCGCCAATCAGGCTAAACAAAAACGCTCAACTTCGATGTCCTCGAGCTCACGATCCATGGAGAAAACAATGATCCACATCCTGTTTCGAACACTTTTTCCCTTCGTTTTTTCCGCCAACATCTTGCACGCAGCCACCATTTCATGGGAACCCCCACAACCGACCCGCAATGACCCGATCCGCATTCTCGTCGCCAGTTCCATCCCCCCCGACTTCATGTTGTGGGGGGTCAACGGACAACGGCGAAACTGGGAGGCTCCAGCAAGCGTTTATCTTACCCCTGCCTCCTCTCAGGAGGATATCGCGGTAACCACCCTCTTTAACGAAGCCGGCTCGGATGCCAACGGTGTACCTCTTTGGGAAACCTACATCGGTCCCTTCAACCACCACGCCCAATCCGTGGCGTGGGTACGCTTCGTAGTGAAGCTTTCCGACAACACCTGGCTCAACAACAACGAACGCGATTACGAAATTCCCGTTAGCGCAGGACGGGTCACCTTCGATCCCGCCCAACCCACCACATCGGACCGAATTGCCATCCACGTTCATGACAGTCGCCGCGGCGGGGTCATCCGCTGGGGCGTCAACCGATCCGACGCGTCCGGATGGACCCAGCCCCACCCTGTTCACTGGCCTCCCCGAAGCAAACCCACCGACGACGGCGCCGCCATCGAAACCCCGCTCCCCCGACCCGACCAAAACGGTGTATCCACCCTATACCTCGGCCCCTTCAATCATCCCGAACAAACCGTCACCTCCCTCCACGTCGCAGTTCGCTGGGGCCGCACATGGGACACCGAACACGGCCGCAACTACAATGTCGGCATCACCATGGATAACCGGCCTCCCGGGGGTCCCGAAGTCATCATCGAAGGAACCTCCATCTTTCGCCGCCAATCCACCAACGATATCGTCACCGTCACCGCCAACGGCCATGATCGACTCGAGCTTTGGCTCAACGGAAAGCGCGCCCCCTCCCACGCCCGGGCGGGTCAAATGCTCGGCTTTAGCCTCAACGACCTTGATTACGGGATCCACACCCTGACCGCACGAGCGCTTCGCAACGACCGGATTGCCATGGACACCCGCGTACTCGACATTCGTCCCTACGTTCACGTCTCCACACCCGATCACGAGCTACCCTGGGGCGCTACCCCCCAACCTGACGGATCGACCCTGTTCGCCCTTCACGCTCCTCACAAGCATACCGTTAGCTTGATCGGATCCTTCAACAACTGGAACTCCACCAGCCACGTAATGAACGTCACCGAAGACGGAACCTGGTGGACCACCCTCGACCTACCTCCCGGCCGACACTACTACCAATACCTCATCGACCTCCAACGCCCCCTCGCCGATCCCTACGCCCGCAACGTGCTTTGGCAGGACGAGCGCGGCCGGGAACACTGGAAACCCGAACTCGCCCGCACCGTCCTGGATATCGGAGCCCCCGCCTTTCAATGGTCCTCCTCCGAAGTTCCTCATCCCGACCTCAACAACCTTATTGTCTACGAATTCCATCTCGCCGACATGCAATCCGGCGGCTTCACCGGAATGATTTCCAAACTCGATTACATCCGCGACATGGGCTTCACCGCCATCGGCCCCCTTCCCGTCAACGAGTTCCCCGGCGACAACAGCTGGGGCTACAACCCCGCTTTCCACTTCGCCCCCGAGTCCTCCTATGGCACTCCTGACGAACTCAAACAACTCATCGATGCCGCCCACCAGCGCGGGCTCGCAGTGATCAAAGACACCGTATTCAATCACATGGACTGGGCCGCACCCCTCTGGCAACTCTATCGCGAAGACTACGAACACAGTCCCTTCTTTCGCGAATACTACGGCGAAAACTGGGGCTTCCCCAAAGTCCGCCAGGACCACCCCGCCCTCAAGCGCTACCTCGCCGATGTCCTCCACTACTGGATCCGAGAATACCGGGTCAGCGGCTTCCGTTACGATGCCACCCGCTTCACCGACTGGGAAGGCTACAACGATTGGGGCGCAAGCTGGTTCGCCTACGCCGCCAAACAAGCCGATCCGCGCAGCATCCAAATCGCCGAACATCTACCCTCCGATCCCGACCTCATGAACCAAACCGAAATGGATACCTCCTGGCACGAGACCTTCCGGTGGCGCATCCGTGAAATGATCGAACATGCCTTTCTCGACCGCTCCGCCTTCAAAGACATGATGGACTCCACCCGAATCGGCTACACCTCCTCCCTGCAGCGCATGGCCTACACGGAAAGCCATGACGAAGAACGCGTCATGAATCACCTTGCCGCCCGCGGCTTCTCCCGCGCCGAGCGCCTGCGCCGGGCCGAAACCGCCATCATCCTTCCCCTCACCTACCCCGGTCCCGCCATGATCTATGCCGGCCAGGAATTTGGCGAGGACACCCCGAAATTCGTCGGACCCAACCCGCTTCAATGGCGCAAACTCAACACCCGCGAGGGCAAGCGCCTCCACGAGGTCACCACCCGGATGCTTCGCCTTCGGAACTCCCACCCCGCACTGCAATCACCCAACATCTTCTTCGAACCGGATCGCAACCTCCCTGACGGGGTCATGGTCTACCAACGCCTCGCCTGGCAGGCCGCCGTGACCGTAGCGGTCAACTTCAGCCGCGAACCCCAAACCGTCGTCCTCACCCCCCGCATGCGCGGCCCGTGGCTGGATGCACTCTCCGACGAACAACTCACCGCCACTGGAGAAGGGTCCTTGTCCTTTCCCCTTGAGCCCGGCCAAACCCGCATCCTCGTTCTCCAGCGGAACCCCGACCGCACTCGCCAGTAATACCACTCACCAAAACTTATACCAATCCCTACTACTTTATGGTATAAAGATACGTTTCTTTCCGCAATTTGGAGGGTCGAGCTCCGCGAGACCGAAGTCTCTATCG
>DAOLCW010000091.1:0-12687 GCA_035327665.1 Kiritimatiellia bacterium | reverse complement strand
ATCTGTGACCTCTTGCATGTCAAGCAAGCGCTCTAACCAACTGAGCTAATCGCCCGCAATTCGGGAAAGCTCGTACCTTGGCCTGAAACCACCGGCAAAATCCAGAAAAAAATGCCGACACGGCTTCGTCCATTGACGTTGCCGGGGCGATTGGCCTACAACCCTACCGATGAAACCCCGCGTTCTCATCCTTACCGGCTTTGGCCTCAACTGCGAGGTCGAATCTTCCTTTGCCTGGGAGCAGGTCGGCGCCACCGTCCACCGCGTCCATCTCAACGACCTTGTCGAAGATCCCGCCCCTCTCCGCGAGGCCCGCATCCTTATGTTCATCGGGGGCTTTTCCTTCGGCGACCATCTGAGTTCCGGCCATATGTTCGCCCATCGCATCCGCCATCATCTCGGCGACCGCCTCCTCGACTTCATCCATGCCGGCGGGCTCGCTCTCGGGGTTTGCAACGGCTTCCAAATCATGACCAAGCTCGGACTCTTGCCCGGCCTCGACGCGTCCTTGACGCAACAGGTCGCGCTCACCCAAAACGATTGCGGCACGTTCCAAAACCGGTGGGTTACTCTCGGCTTCGATCCCGCGTCACCCTGCATCTTCACCCGCGGCCTCAGCACCCTCGACCTCCCGGTTCGCCATGGCGAAGGCAAGTTGCTTGTGCCCGACCGGACCCTGCTCGACGCCATCAAGAAGAAGGGTTGTGCGGTCTGCCACTACCTTGACCCGCATACCGGGGCACCCACCCAAACCTTTCCTCATAACCCCAACGGTTCCCTCGAGGCCATCGCCGGCCTTTGCGACCCAAGCGGACGGTGCTTCGGCCTCATGCCCCATCCGGAAGCCTTCCTGTTTCCTGAAAACCATCCCCGCTGGGAGTTCCCCGATGTCCGGGCCTCGCTTCAAGAAAGCCCCACCGGCTTGCAACTCTTTCAGAATGCCGTCGACTACCTCCGGCAGTCCTGACTTACCAGGGCAAGGCCGACGGAGACCGGAGTCCGTCATCAAAGCCTTGCGAGCGCAACGGCCGGTCTTGAATCGAAAACGATCCCTGCCCGGACGACGGCGTTCCGAAACGCCCGCCCCCGTCCGAGCCCGAACTCAAACCGCCAAAGCCCGGAGAAGCCACTGCCGGGGCAAACGAACGGTCGCTACCCCATCCCGCTGGCTCAAAACTTCCCGAACCACCCCAGCCCGGGGAAGGCGCACCGGACCCATCACTTCCCAGGCCTGAGCCCGTCCCGCCGTCATGATGAAACATCCCCGGCCGATACCCCTCGGAACGGTCGAAGCTGCCGGGCATGAACTCACGGTTGTTGCCGAAACGTGACGCCTCTCCAGGCTGCACACCTGTCCGGTCGGCACGGAAACGGTCGGCACCTTCTCCGGTTGATGGAAATGCCGCGGCCAGCGAACTCTCCTCCCGGCCGAGCATCCGATCTCTGGATAAACCTCCCGGTACCCAACCTGCTTCTTCGCGTGGATTAAGCCTGAACAAACTCGCGATCGGATCTTCCCGCAGATCCGAAGGCAGAAGATTCACTGGAGAGGCAAACTCATCCGATGACCCAACCGGCAAGGTTTCGGCCCCGCGCGTCTCCACTCCCTCCACGGTTGCCGCCTCATCGTCCGAAAAACGAACCGCAACCTCCGGGTTGATAAAAAAGTGCTGGGGCTCGCGACGGGGGGATGTCGCCTCCCGGTCTTGCGATGGGGTCTCCGACTCCTGACCTTCAACGGAGCGTTCTGTATTATGGCCATCTTGATGATCATCATCCCATAACGTGGTCCGGGACTCGTCACGCTCTCGACCCCGCGCGATCTCTTCGGCCAGCCAACCCCATCCCCCCTCGCCCCTCTCTTCTCCCGACACATCCCCCCCGCGAGTTGCTGGGATCCGGGGTGGTGCAGGTGGAGGCGTCAAGGGAACGGCCAAATTGGACGAGGGGGTTTCCCGGAAATCCACATCCGGAACTTCGAATTGACTCTCCCGCCGGCCCACAGGGCGAAACCGGGAATCGAGATCCACATCGTAGACCCGAAGCGTGGAACGGTATTCCATCGCCGAACGCTGTCCCCGCATAGGCGGCGGCCGAGGCTCCGATGAAGCGGCGGCTTCTTCTGCCCGGGTCGACAACGTTTCCCCCCCTCCGTTCGCAGGAAAAATTAAAACCGAACCAGAGACAACCCAAACGGGCAACCACGCCCACCTGTGCCACGTCAACCCGGAAACTGTCTTGACCGTTCGCATGCTGCTTCCCGAGAAAAATCTCCGCCCAACTCCCTAACCTTGGACCCCGGGAAGACGCCTGCGTTCACGTCCCGGGATCAAGGTAAGGTTAATCAACAAGGTCGATCAGGTTTTTAACCGAGGAGGAGGAAGGAGGAGCATCGTTGGTCACGTGCTGCTGCGATTCCTGAGGTTGCCGTCGGCCTTCCCCACGGGGACCGCCTTCACCGCGCGGGCCGCTGCGGCGGCTCCTCGGACGACGCGAGCGGGAACCATTGCCCCCGCGCATCGAATCGCCCCGGCCACCATGACCCTGAGCGCCATCGCCATCACCCAACTCAAGCGCACGGCGAAACGTGCTAACCCGGAGGGTGGGTATCCCTTTTTCACGAAGCCCCGACTCGAGCTTCGCATCGCCGGTGATCACCATTCCTTTACGGCCTGCGCTTTTCGACAACTCCAACATCTGCTCGGAGACCCCTTTGCCTTCACCCCCGTAATAGACGTGAACTCCGGAAAACTCGTCTCCGTGGTTCGCTTCGCGCAACGGGCGGCCACCCAACACAACCTTCAGGGTCATCTGCTCACGCACGGCAAAGGCACCCAGACGCCGCAAAAGCTGCACCCGCTCGATCGGGCCGCTGCGGTCCCCCCCCGGCATCAGGGCCTCTCCATCCACCACATACTCGCTCCCCCGTACTTCCTTGGCCCCTTTTGATGAAAAAAGGGACGATAACGCGCTCATCACACTCATAGATGTTCCTTGTTTATCTTCGGCTGAATGGAGCCTACCGCACCTCGTCCGGATCCCGGAAGGTGGTGACTGTCCCTTTAGGTGAGATCCTTCATCCCCCTGCCCTTGGCGAGAAAAGCGAGGCGGAGATTGGTTCCAAACCAAGCCTGGTCTTTGCGGACGGCAACCCTTTGTTGCCGCATCCCGAATTCACAAACCTATCTCCTCAAACCCAGGACATCAAGACTTTTGCTAAAAACAAAAAGCGGGCCGCATTCCCGGAGGAATACGGCCCGCAGGGTTTGGGGTGGACAGGGAAATCAGGAACAACCCATGGAGTTCCCGCAGTTGAAGCACCGGTAGCACGCGCCGTTGCGGACGGTGATGGAACCACAACTGTCACAGACCGGAGCGTCTTCCATCATGTGCTCAAACTGGGCGTCAATGCGGCTTTTGGCCGCCGCCGGGGACGCTGGGGACGGCTCCACGGGATCAGGGGCGGGAACCGAAGCCAGATCTTCGGCCTCGATCGCCTTGGTCGTGGCCGGTTCCTTGTAGCCATCCATGAAGGTCATCCCAAGCCAGCGGAAAATATAATCCGGAAGGGATTTCGCAATCGGAATGTCAGGATTCTTGGTGAACCCGCTCGGCTCGAAACGCGTGTGGGCAAATTTCTCGACCAGCGACTTCACCGGTACCCCGTACTGCAAACACATCGAAATCGCCGTGCCAAACGCATCCATCAAACCGCCGACCGTACTTCCCTCTTTGGCCATGGTGATGAACAATTCGCCGGGCTTGCCGTCGTCGTACAACCCCACCGTGAGGTACCCCTCGTGACCGGCGATGTCGAATTTGTGCGTCACCGATCTCCGGGTGCTCGGCATGCGCCGGCGCAGCGGACGCGGCTTGCTCACCGCCGTGATCACCGGCTCTTCCTTTTTCTTCTCCTCTTCCTTTTTCTTCCCCGTATTGACCGGCTGGCTGCGCTTGCATCCGTCGCGGTAGATCGCGAGCGCCTTCAATCCCAGACGCCACCCTTCGAGGTAGGTCTGCATGATCTCCTCAACCGTTGCATCATTTGGCATGTTCACGGTTTTGCTGATCGCGCCGGAAAGGAACGGCTGCACCGCCGCCATCATCCGCACATGTGCGGTGTAGGGAATGTAGCGCGATCCATTGCGGGGCTTGAACGCGCAGTCGAAGACTTCGAGATCCTCGTCCTTGAGGTCCGGCGCCCCCTCGATGGTGTCATGCTCGTCGATGTAACGGATGATCGCCTCAACCTGAGAGCTGCTGTACCCCAGTCGCTGCAAGGCGGGATGCACGGTCCGGTTGACGATCTTCAACATACCACCCCCGGCAAGAAGTTTGTACTTCACCAGCGCGATGTCCGGTTCAACCCCCGTGGTGTCGCAATCCATCATGAACCCAATAGTGCCCGTGGGGGCCAGCACGGTAACCTGGGCGTTGCGGTACCCATGCTTCTCCCCTTCGGCCAGCGCTTCGTCCGCGCAGGCGGCCGCCGCCTTGCGAAGGTAGTCGGGGGCATGGCCATCAATCGCATGGGCCGCCTTCCGGTGAAGCCGGATCACATCGAGCATGGATTCACGGTTCCGGTCGTAATCCTCGAAGGTCCCGGTGATCGCGGCCAGCCGGGCGCTCTGGGTGAAGGCATGACAATGCATGATCGCGGTAATCGACGCGGCCAGCGAGCGCCCCTCATCGCTGTCGTAGGGATGCCCCAGCGCCATCAAAAGACCCCCGAGGTTCGCATACCCCAACCCCAGCGTGCGGTACATGTGGCTGTTCCGTGCGATCCCCTCGGTGGGGTAGCTCGCGTTGTCTACCACGATTTCCTGCGCGGTGATAAAAATCTCTACCGCCGAGGTGAACCGCGACACATCGAACGTCCCGTCCGCCTTCATGAATTTCATCAGGTTAAGCGAAGCGAGATTGCAGGCGGTGTCGTCGAGGAACATGTACTCGCTGCACGGATTGCTCGAATTGATCGGACCCCCCTTCTTGCAGGTATGCCAGGTTTGAATGGTATCCTCGTACTGGACGCCGGGATCCCCGCACAACCAGGTGCCTTCGGCTATCCACGTCATCATGTCCCGGGCCTTGTAGGAGGGGCCGGCCTTGCCCGGCTGGGTCACCCAGCGGGTATGCCAGTCCTTATCGTCGATCACCGCCTGAAGAAACTTGTCGGTGACCCGGATGCTCAAATTCTCGTTCTGGAATGCCACCGAGCCATAGGCCTCCCCGTTGAAATCCCCCGCGTAGCCTTCCTCGATCAATGCCCACGCCTTGCGCTCCTCGTTCGGCTTGGCCTCGATGAACTCCTTGATGTCGGGGTGCCAGTCTTTAAGCGTATTCATTTTCGCCGCCCGCCGGGTTTTTCCTCCCGACTTCACCACGCTGGCGATCGAGTCGTACACCCGGAGGAACGACAACGGCCCGCTGGGCCGACCGCCTCCGCTCATCAATTCGCGCGAACTGCGGATGGTCGAAAGGTCCGAACCCGTTCCACTCCCGAACTTGAACAGCATCGCCTCGCTCCGGGCCAACTCCATGATGCTTTCCATCGTGTCGTCGACGTGCTGAATGAAACACGCCGAACACTGGGGGTATTCATATTGGGTCGAGGCTTGTTTTACCGTCCCGGTTTGCCGGTCGTAATAGTAATTTCCCGCCCCGCTCTCTTTGCCGATACCATATTCCTGGAACAACCCGCAATTGAACCATACCGGGGAATTGAACGCTCCATATTGGTTCAAACAAAGAAAGGCCAGCTCGTTGTAAAACGTCTCCCCGTCCGCCGCGCTCGCGAAGTACCCGTCCCGCACCCCCCAGTCCGCGATGGTCCGGCACACCCGGTGCACAAGCTGGCGCACCGAGTACTCACGCTCCGCTTTATTCACATCCCCGTAAAAATACTTCGAGGCCACCACGTTGGTCGCCAGCATCGACCACGACTTCGGAACCTCCACGTTGTTCTGCTCGAATATCGTATTCCCCTTGTCGTCGGTGATCGACGCCTTGCGCTTGTCCCATTCCACCTGATCGTACGGGCTTACCCCCGGCTGACTGAAGACCGCAGAAATCTTCAACCCCTTGGGTTTGGAGGCGGTCTTGCCGCTTCCATTACGGGCTCCTTTCGTGCGCGTGGTGGTTAATCTGGAGCTCCGGGTGCGGTCGGTTTCGCGGGTATCGAGCATGGAAATGTGCCTCCTGTTTCCTAATTGCCTACCTATAAGGACGTTAAAGCCATAACCGCTACATGTAGTAAGGTTATGGCTGACTCGTTAGGGATACAACTACAGGTTGTGGTGATCAAGACTTTTTCTGAACAAAGTTCTATCCCGTTTGCCCTGTGTTTTTTACGCGTTAGCCCACCGTGAAAGCCGGGTGTCTTGATTAACGTTTTTTGCTTCGCCGGGACCGGATGGGCGCTTCCTCGTCCTTGCCGAGGGCTCGCTTTGCCCCCCGCCGGATCCGGACCGGACGTTCGGATTTTTCCGCCTTTTTCCCCGATTTGGGCTTGCCGGCCCCACGCCGCAAGGAAGGACCGGACACAACCGCTTGGTCGCTTTTTCGCGGTTCTCGTGCTTTCAACACAAAAATCACCGGAGCCCCATCGAGCGGATACGCCCGGCGAAGCCGTCCAATCAAGTAGGCTTCATAGGATGGTGACAACGCGGCGCGGTCGTTGCAAAAAAGTCCGATACGTATCGGCCGCATACCTAGCTGGGTCGCATAAAGAAGTTTGAATCGTTTGCCTTTGACCAACGGCGGACCCACCTTCTCCATGGCATCCCGAAGCACCCGATTCAAGGTCCCCGTGGTCAAGGTCGACGTCACCGCCGCCGCAACCTCATCGATCGCATCCACACTTTTCCGGATCTGATACCCATTGTGCGCAGAGACAAAAAGCACCGGAACATGGGCCAGAAACGGCAGCTCGGCCCGGAACGATTCCAGATACTCCCGCTGGGTGACCTTGCCCTCCGCCAGATCCCACTTGTTCACCAGGATCAAGCAACCCTTACGTGCCTCCTGAATGATCGAAGCAATCCGTTTGTCCTGTCGCGATGGACCCTTCTGCGCGTCCAGCATCAGCACCACCACATCGGCACGCTCGATCGCCCGCTCCGCCCGGATCACACTGAACTTTTCCACCGCCGTCGAAGCCCGTCGAATGTGCCGGAGCCCTGCGGTATCCGTAAGCAGATAGTGACGCGCCTGCTCCCCCTCCCCGATTGAAAAAGGCAACTCCACCGTATCCCGCGTCGTGCCCGGCACATCCGAAACGATCAAACGTTCCTCGTTCAAAATCCGGTTCAAATACGAGGACTTCCCCGCATTCGGACGCCCCACCACGGCAACCCGCACCGGCTCGGCCACGGTGACCGGTTCCTCTTCCGGCAACACCGACAGGAGCTCCTTGAGCAGAGGCTCAAATCCCCGGTTGTGCAACGCCGAGACCGGAAAAACCGGAAAGCCGAGATCGCTGAAGTCCACCGCCGCTTTTTCCAAGTCATCGTTGTCCGACTTGTTGGCCAACAAAAAAACCTTGCGGCCGGACTGCCGGAGCAACCCCGCCACCTCCCGGTCCAGCGGTTGCAACCCTGCCATCACATCCACCGCCAATAGAAACACATGGGCATCCGAAAGGGCGGCATCAATCTGCCCGCGGATCCCCGCCTCGATCCGGTCGGTCACCAGCTCCCCATCCAGCATTCCCAACCCTCCGGTATCGATCATCGTAAACCGCTCACCGCCCACCGAGGCCTCCGCCACCACCCGGTCCCGGGTCACGCCAATTTCTTCATGCACAATGGAAAGACGCCGTCCCACCATCCGATTGAACAGAGCCGACTTGCCGACATTGGGACGGCCGACGATCGCTACGATACGCTGAGATACAGGTGTTTTCATTCCGGCCGCGCAATCTACCCGTGAATCCTTCCCCGGTCGAGAACGTAAACATCCGCATCAAGGGCGTATGGCGCCCCTATGTGTTTCCACCCTAGCTTGATCACCCCATGAGACCTTGGTGGCCGGAAACCTTCCAGATCGTCCCGCTTGTTTGGAGGGCGGAGCTCCGCGACGCCGCATTTGGGACAAGATGCGCAAATCCGGAGATATGCTTCACAAAATGAGCGAAACATGAAGATCTTCTTTTTCGCTCGTTTTTATGGGCAACATGAGTCTTCTTTCGTTCAACAAAACATGACCATCGATCAGGGTAACCACATGAAAACATGGATCGGCCTCGCAACCAGCCTACTATCCACCGCAGCGTGGGGAGCAACCCTTGACTGGGCCAAACTCGAAACCCAAGCCCGCTCCATGACCCTCGACCGCTTTCACCACCTCCTCTCCACCGTCTATTCCCCGGACGGCGGAATGATCGACTACCTCCAATTCGACCACTCCACCGTCCGCGTCTTCTCCACCCGCGACCACGCCGAACCTCCCCTCGCCACCCTCGCCTTTTCCGAAACACCGGACGCACCCGCCCCCTGGTGGACGGGTGGAACCCCCGACGAGCCCCTCCGTGGCCTTCGTGTCGCTCTCGATCCCGGCCACATTGGCGGGGCGTGGTCGCGGATGGAAGAGCGCTTCTTCCTCGTGGACCGTGCCGACTGGCCGGTCATGGAAGCCGCCCTAAACCTCGAGGTCATGGACATGCTCATTCCCCGCCTCGAGGAACTCGGAGCCATCGTCCTCCCCACCAAATCCACCTTCGATCCCGTCACCCCCCTCCGGCCCGAAGACTTCCTCGAACAAGCCGAACGCGAGATCGGAACCTATACCCGCTTTCCCCATCTTCCCGAACGATTGCGCGAATCCGCCCGCCAGGACGCCATCCGCAAACGCGCCGAACGCCTCTTCTACCGCACCGCCGAAATCAGCGCCCGGGCCCGCTACCTGAATCAAGAACTCAACCCTCACCTTACCCTCGCCATTCACTTCAACGCGACCGGCTACGGCGATGAAAAAACCCTCTATGAAGAAAATGGGCTCGTGATTTTCATCCACGGAAACTACCTCGCCAACGAAGTCGCCTCCGATGAACAAAAATTCTTCCTGCTTTGCAAACTCCTCCAAAACCAGCATGAACTCGAACTCGAACTCGCCCAACACCTCGTTAAGGGCTTTGTTGAACATACCGGACTCGACCCGGCCTACCGCGTCCGGGGAGGCGTGATGATCCCCGTTGGAGCGGATGACTACATCTACGCCCGAAACCTTGCCGCCAACCGCCAGTTTTCCGGTCCCGTCCTCTTCCTCGAACCCTACTTCATGAACAATCGAATCATCTACCAACGCATCCAGGCCGGGATGTACGATGGAGAGATGAAATTTGACAACCAACTCATGATCAACATCTTCCAAGAATACGTAAACGCGGTAATCGACGGCCTCCTCCACTTCACCCGATCCCGCTAGCCCCTCCCATAAAAAGATTTTCACAAAAAAAGCTTCACATCACCTGAACATTTGGTGTAGCGGTTTAATTGTTGTCAGTAAAAGGTATTAACAAACCAAGGTTTCGTCATGAAGAATAAACGTTTTAATCGATGGCTGGCCGGATTCGTATCCGGAGTTTCACTGTTCGCGGCTGGCGCCTCCATCGCGGTCGCCAACAACAATGTTGCCATTACCCGCTTTTGGCACAATCACCAGCCCATCTACTGGCCGGAATGGAACAGCGGTGTCGGTCAAGATAGCCGCGTTCAATACGCTCATGACTCGATGCGCTTGAAGCCCACCCAAAACTACGGCGCCGCCTGGAACCACCCCCACAACGATCTTCAGGAAATTTTCGGCAACCAGGACCGCATCTCCGCCTACCAGGGCCGCCCCCGCGACTCCGTCTCGAACATTGGCCAGGCCGGCGGCATGGCCATGAGCTACTCCGGCTCCCTCATCGACAACATCCGTAACCTCGCCGCCAACGGCTGGAACTACGGTGGCAATTGGAACTCCGGCAACACGGAGGCCCGCCAATGGACCACTCCCTCCGGCGGCCCCCGCATGGACATGGTTGGCTTCGCCTACCATCACTCCCTCACCCCCCTCCTCCCCAAGGAAGTGTTCCGCAAGGAAGTCCAGATCTTCAAACAAGCCTGGTGGAAAGCCTGGGGCGGAAATCCCAACCTTAGCGACCACTCCAAAGGCTTCTTCCCCACCGAAATGGCCTACTCCCGCGACATCGTCGACGTCCTCGTCGACGAGGGCTACGACTGGGTCATCGTCGCCAGCCACCACATCAGCCGCACCAGTCCCTCCTACATGGACCGCGTCACCCCCAACTTCAACATCAACTCCAGCCCCCCGAACCGGGCCGACATGATCGGTCCCCGCTTCGACAACGCCAGCCAATGGTGGCGGGACGAGCCCAACCCCGGCCAGGCCGCCTGGAATGTCGCCCCCTTCGCGTATCAGCTCCACCGCGTCCAATACGTCAACCCCAACAACGGCAACGTCAAATCCATGATTGCCGTCCCCTCCGACGACGTTCTCAGCTACCAGGCCGGATACAGCGGCGCCCAGATCGGACTCGTCGACTCGAAAATCGCTCCTTTTGCCACCGACCCCAACCGTCCCGTGATCGTCATGCCTGCCACCGACGGCGACAACGCCTGGGGCGGCGGCTTCACCTCATGGATGGAATCCACCCCCGCCTTCTTCGGATCCGCTCAGAGCCGGGGCTACCGCATCACCTCCATCCAGGATTTTGTCAACCAGCACGGCGCCGCCGCTCCCACCACCCACATCGAGGAAGGCGCCTGGATCTATCCCGAAATGTGCTACGGCTCCCCCTACTTCCTCAAGTGGATCGAGCCCCCCGTACGCCTCACCCAGAACAGCCCCACCACCTACCCCAACACCGTCATCGACATCGAAAACGGCTGGTCCCTCAAATTCTTCGCCTACGCCCCCAAGATGGCCGGGGCCAACTGGGTCATCACCGCCGAGCAAATTTTGCGGGCCGAGGGCGGCGACGTCCAAGCCTGGAAGATCCAGGCCCCCTACGACTGGGACGGCACCTGGACCAGCCCCAACCAAGTCGAACTCGCCTGGCACATCTACCTCAAGGGCCTCGACTCCGGCTTCCAGTACTACGGCGGACTCGGCAACGACGACGAAACCAAACCCGGCCTCGCCGCCCGCCGCGCCATCGAAACCCTCCAGAGCTACATGAGCACCCGCATGCACCTCGACCAGACCGGTCCCACCGTGCTCAAGCCCCAGCGCTTTCCCTACAATCCCGGAGCACGCACCTTCGGATGGTTCAACCGCGTTCCCGAGGCGGATCAGAACTTCCTGAAAACCCACCCCTCCCAGTTCTACATCTGGACCCTCGCCCATGACGTGTCCGGCATCCAGAGCGTCAACCTCAAAATCCGCCACACCCATGACAACAACAACTTCCGCAACGGCCACAACCACAACCTGACCTATGCCGGCGGGGCCAATGTCGCCTCATGGACCACCATCCCCATGACCCGGCGCGTCCTTCCCAACACCCGCGCCGAACTCAACGCGATCGCCAACCACAACCAGATCGACTTCGTCGTCACCTCCCCCGAAATCGCCGACCAGTACTTCGTGAAGATCGACGACACCGTCTACCCCAACTTCCGCAATCGCTACTTCGACTATTACATTGAAGCCGTGGACACCCGCGGCAACATCTCCCGCTCCGAAATCCAGCACGTCTTTGTCGAAGATGACGGCCAAGTCCCCTCCTCCGGCGTTCAATTCTCCGCCGATCCCCGCGATTGCGCCCCCCTCGGCGTCACCTATTTCGCCGCCAATGGCGTGCTTGAAGGCGTCAGCCCCGTGGTCATGCAGCTCAGCTTCGACAACGGAGCCACCTGGACCCCCTACACCATGACCAGCACGGTTGCCAACGTTTGGAACTACACCGTTCCCGTCCCCGGCAAACCCACCTCCGCCATGGTCTGGTTCCAGAACTCCAACGGCTCCATCATCGACAGCCGTGGCGGCCTCAATTGGACCACCGGCATCCGCGATTGCGACGCCCCCGTCGGTCCCCGCATCGTCACCTGGGATCCCCAGGCCCCCGATGGCTGCACCCCCGTCACCGTCCGTTACTACCCCAATGAAGGCATTCTCCAAGGCTCTGCCCAGATCAACATCCATATCGGGCGCAATGGCTGGGTGGGCACCGAAACCCTCCCCATGACCAACCAGGGCATCTACTGGGAATACACCTACGACACCCCAGACGAAACGTTCGTCGTGAACTTCGTCTTCAACAACGGAACCACCTGGGACAACAACAGCGGTAACGACTGGAACGTTACCGTCGCCAACTGCTCCACCTCCGGCCCCCCGCCCACCGTCTCCACCGATCCCCAATCCCCCGTTGGATGTGGTCCGGTTACCATCACCTACAACCCCTCCGGACGCCCACTGGCTGGAGCCAACCAAGTCTACATCCACATTGGCTACAATGGCTGGCAAGGCGTACAAGTACCCAACCCCCCCATGAACCAGCAGGGCAGCTCCTGGACCTACACCTACACCCCCGTCCCCGGAACCGAAGTCCTCAACTTCGTCTTCAATAACGGCGATGGCACCTGGGACAACAACAACGGAGCCGACTGGTTCGTGAACATCACGGACTGCGACGAAGGCGATCCTCCGCCCACCGGCCTCGCCATCACCAACCCCGCCAAC
>DAOLCW010000090.1:0-12715 GCA_035327665.1 Kiritimatiellia bacterium | reverse complement strand
GGGGGGGGGGGGCGGGGGGGGTGGGGGTGGCTGTGGCGGGGTGTTGGGCGTTGTGGGGGGGTGTGGCGGGGGCGGCTTCGGTGACGCTGACGGGGACAAGGCCGCGGCGTTCGAGCTGGACGAGGGCGGAGCGGCGGTCGGGGGCGTCGATGGCGCCTTGGGATTTTTCGCCGGCGGTGGTGCGGGCGTTGTAGGTGAAGGTGGGCATGGGGGGTCAGCCCTCGCTGAGGGCTTCGTCTTCTTCGGAGACGCGGAGGACTTCTTCGACGGTGGTGACGCCGGCGAGGACTTTGTTCCATCCGTCGTCGCGGAGGGTATGCATGCCGAGGCGAAGGGCTTCGGCTTTGATGGCGTTGGAGGATTGGCGGGCGACGATGAGGGGTCGGATGGTGTCGTTGATGACGATGAGTTCGTAGACGCCGGTTCGGCCCTTGAAGCCGGTGCCGCGGCAGTCTTCGCAGCCGACGGGTTCGTAGATGGTGCCTTCGGCGAGGCGATCCATGGGGAAGCCGACGGATTGGAGGAAGGTGGAGTCGTGTTTGCGGGGGCGTTTGCAGCCGTCGCAGAGGCGGCGGACGAGGCGTTGGGCGACGAGGCCTTCGACGGAGGAGGCGACGAGGAAGGGTTCGATGCCCATGTCGATGAGGCGGGTGACGGCGCCGGCGGCGTCGTTGGTGTGGAGGGTGCTGAAGACGAGGTGTCCGGTGAGGGCGGCGCGGATGGCGATTTCGGCGGTTTCTTTGTCGCGGATTTCCCCGACCATGATGACGTCGGGATCCTGGCGGAGGATGTGGCGGAGGCCCATGGAGAAGGTCATGCCGATTTCGGAGCGGACCTGGATTTGGTTGACGCCGGCCATTTCGTATTCGATGGGATCTTCGATGGTGATGATGCGGAGGTCGGTGGAGTTGATGGTGTGGAGCCAGGCGTAGAGGGAGGTGGATTTTCCGGAGCCGGTGGGGCCGGTGACGAGGAGGATGCCGTGGGGTTTGGTGATGAGTTTGAGGAGGATTTGTTTGTCGCGGTCGGCCATGCCGAGTTTGTCGAGGCCGATCATGCCGCTGCTGCGCATGAGGAGACGGAGGCTGACGCTTTCGCCATAGACGGTGGGCATGGTGGAGACGCGGACGTCGATTTCCTCTCCCTGGACGCGGAGGCTGATGCGTCCGTCCTGGGGGAGTCGTTTTTCGGCGATGTCCATGTTGGCCATGACTTTGATGCGGGAGATGATGGCGGCCTGGAAGCGTTTGAGTTGGGGAGGGACGGAGATGGCGTGGAGGACGCCGTCGACGCGGTAGCGGATGCGGAGGTCCATCTCCTGGGGTTCGAGGTGGATGTCGGTGGCGCGGTCTTTGTGGGCTTCCCAGATGATTTGGTTGACGAATTTGACGACGGAGGCTTCCTGGTCGAGTTCGGAGAGATCTTGTTTGGTGATGTCGTCTTCGGCGGTGACTTCGATGCGGGTGTCCTGCATCATGCGGTCGAAGGTGTCGGCACCGACGCCGTAATACTGTTTGGCGGCCTGGGCGATGTCGTTGAGGGGGCTGAGGGCGAGTTTGACCCGCATGCCGGAGGCGAGGCGGAGGGCGTCGATGAGGCCGGGGCTGAAGGGGTCATGGGTGGCGACGCGCAGGCTTCCGTTTTCGAGGGAGACGGGGATGACGTTGTGCTGGAAGACGGCTTTGGTGGGAAGGCATTCGAGGGCTTCTTTTTCGATGACGGCGCTGTTGAGGCGGAGGAAGGGGATGTTCATGGCCTCGGCGAGGCCGCGGAGGAAGGCGTCGTCGCGGGCGAGGCCGCGGTCGATGACGATGTCGGAGATGGGTTTTCCGGACTCGCGGTGATCGGCGAGGATGAGGTCGATTTGTTCCCGGTTGAGGACCTTGGTGTTTTCGAGAAGGGCTTCAAGCCGGGATGAGGGGGTGGCGATCATGGAGATTGGTCAGGAAGGACGGGGGTTTTGTTCAGGGAAAAACCATAAGCGGGGTGGGGAGGGCTGTCAATGATGGGCATGCGAGGTGGGTCTGATGATGCCAATGGTATTTGCGCCTGCGGGGCTTCGTTGCGGCGAGGTTGTGGTGTCGTTTGGTTCTCCTTCGCTTCGAGAAGCGAGGAACAAAGCGGAATCAAGATTCCGCACTCCAAACGGCTGCCCTACGGATTGTCTACCTTAAAGAGTCTTCCGAAAGGAGATGATAGGGAAAAGCGTGCATGGTGTAGCTGTGAGGAGCTCGTCACGCGGCCCCGGTGGTGGCATTGTTGCTCGATCTTGGGTTGCGGATGAAATCTACGTCAGGGTGGGGATTGGTGGTGTTCCGTGCTGGAAATTGGCGGGGGGAGGGTCTATAGTGCGCGGGAATTAACCAAGGAATACGAGTGAATATCCCCAAACGAGTAACGATCGGCGACATTGCGAAGGAGAGCGGGTTTTCCCAAAGTACGGTGTCGCTGGTGTTGAACAACAATCCGCGGATCAGCGATGACACGCGGCAGAAGGTGCTTCAGGCGATCGAGAAGCACGGGTACAAGCCGAATATTCATGCGCGGGGGCTGGCGATGCGGTCGAGCCGGGTGATCAGTGTGGTGTTGCCAGATATTCCGAATGTGTTCGGGGATCCCTATTTCGGGGCGCTGTTGAGCGGGGTGTACACCGGGGTGGCGGAAGCGGGGCTGAAGATGCTGGTGGACTTGGCGAATATGAATTTCATCCGGACGCAGGAGTATTTCAACATTTTGGATACGCGTCAGGCGGACGGGATGATTTTTCTGGGGACGACGAACTACGACCAGTATTTGTCAGGGTTCAAGGACAAGGGCTATAGCATGTTGCTGGTGAATAATCATTTTCCGAAGTGGGGATTGAGCCATGTGAGCATGGACTACCGCCATGCGGCGAAGCTGGCGGCGGAGCACCTGCTGGGGCTGGGGCACCGGAAGATCGGGATCATCACGGGGACAAATGTGCAGGCGGCGGTGGATTTTCTGGACACGGTGGAGGAGACGTTCCGGTCGGCGGGGATTTCGGCGGAGGACAGTCCGTGGGCGGATGGCCGGTTTAATGAACAGGTAGGGTTTGAGGCGGCGCGGGTGGTGATGACGTTGAATCCGGAGATCACGGCGATTTTGTGCGGGAACGATTTGATGGCGCTGGGGGCGTTGCGGTATGTATATACGCAAGGGCTGACGGTGCCGAAGGATGTTTCGATTGTGGGGGTGGAGGATTTGCCTTTGGCCCAGTTGACCACGCCGAAGTTGACGACGGTCCGGCATGATCTGCATGATCTGGGCCGGCTGGCGGTCCGGCAAATCCTGGCGATGAACCGGGAGGAGACGGACTCGGTGGGCGAGTGGCGGCAAGGGATGTTGGTGGAGCGGGAGTCGACGGCGGGTCCGCGGGGGGTGTGATGTGAGAGAACTTGAAGGCATGAAAGGAATATGATCATGGAAGCAGTGGTAAGCGAAGTAATGACGGGTTACGGGAAGTTCGGGGCGGCGGCGGCGATCGCGTTTGCGGCGATGGGCTCGGCGCTGGGCACGGGGGCGGCGGGTTCGTCGGTGATCGGGGTGTGGAAGAAGTGTTTTGCGCAAAGCAAGACGGCGCCGTTCATTTTGATGACGTTTGTGGGGGCGCCGTTGTCGCAGACGATTTACGGAATGATTCTGATGAACAATATTCTGGAGGCGTCGGTGGCGAATCCGGCGTTGTGGCCGGCGATGATTGCGGCGGGGGTGTTCGGGGGGGCGGCGATGGGGTTGTCGTCGTGGGCGCAAGGGAAGGCGGGGGCGGGAGCGGCGGATGCTCTTGCGGAAACGGGTAAGGGTTTCGGAAACTATCTGATGGTGCTGGGGGTGGTGGAGACGGTGGCACTGTTTGTGATGGTTTTTGTTGCGAATACGTTGCGCTAAGTGGTCGATGTGACCCCATTCGGGCCTTATGAGGGGAGGTTGTCCCCGGGGTTCGACACGGAGGTTTGGCGGGTCTGGCTGGCGGGCTTTTCGGAGGCGCTGGCGGGGGGGCGCTTGCTGGGTGAGCCGGGTCGGCATCGCATGGTGTTGGTGAAGGGGCCGCGCGGGCACGAGGAGGAGGTTTTCGCGGTCAAGGTGTTTGGCGTCCAGCGGAGGTGGAAGGACCGGGTGGACCGGGCGAGGGGGACGAAGGCGTTCCGGTCGTGGCGGGTGGCCCGCCACCTTCAGGATGCAGGGGTGGGAACACCGGAGCCGGTGGGTTATGTGGAGCGATGGGAGGGGGCGAGGCTGGTCGAGGGTTGCTACATCAGCCGGTTTGAGGAGGGGGTGACGAATTTCCGGGATGAGTTGTACCGGCTGTATTCGGAGGATCCGGTTTGCTCGAAGATCATGACGTTGATGGGCCGGGTGGCGGTGGCGATCCGGGCGATGCATGACGCGGGGGTGGTGCACTATGATCTGGGGAACCAGAATATCCTTTTGCGGCGGGCGGGAGAGGAGGATTGGAGGGATGTGGGGTTCATCGACTTGAACCGGGCGCGAATCCGGGAAGAGGTCTCGGCGAAGGAACGGGCGAGGGATGTTTCGCGGATCGACCTGCCGTCGGATTTTCTACGGGTGTTTAAGGTGATGTATTATCTGGACGCGCCGCCGCCGGGTGAGTTCTTGCGTTTGGAGGACAGGTACCGGCGGGCGTTTGCCCGGCACACGCGTACGCGGGGGTGGCGGCATCCGTTGCGGGAGTGGCGGGTGAGGCGTGCGGAGGCGGGGCGTTGCGGGCCGCCGAAGGGTCGGGATCTCTGGGTGTGGGATGACCGGTCGGGACAAGCGATCGTGGTGTGGGAGCGGCGGGAACGGAAGAAGCTGTTTCCGTGGGGCAATGGTTGGGATGTTGTGTTGGGGGCGCTCCGTTTCGGGATGCCAGCGTGGCGGGCGTACCGGAGGCTGGACGGTCAGCGCTACGGGAGGGAGGTTCGGCTGGGCAACCGGTTCGGGTTGCTGATGGAGGGATCACGGGAGGAAATCGAGGAGGAGTTGGGGTGGCTGGAACGGCTGGGGCCGGTTCCGGTGATGTTGCGGTTTTATCATCACGAAGATCGGGAGCGTTGGGCGCAGGGGGTGGAGGTGGGGCGCAGGTTGCATGAGGGAGGGCATCGGGTGAGCGCGGCTCTGGTGCAGGACCGGAGGGCGGTGTTGGATCCGGAACGGTGGGCGAAGCTGGTGGAGACGGTGGTGGCGGGGTTGGGGGATGTGTTGGAGTTCGTGGAGGTGGGGCATGCGGTGAACCGGGTGAAGTGGGGAATCTGGAGCTACCGGGAATACCGTGATCTGTTGGGTCCGGTGGTGGCGGCGGCGAAGACGCACCCGCATCTCCGGTGGACGGGTCCGGCGGTGATTGACTTTGAGTATCATGTGTTGCTGGGACTTTTCTGGAGGTTGCGGGGGGTGATGCGTTTCGATGCGGTATCGCACCATTTGTATGTGGACCGGAGGGGGGCGCCGGAGAATGAACAGGGGGGATTCGACGCGGAGGATAAATGCGGATTGGCGCGGGCGATCGGGGAGGCGGCGGGTGGCTGCGAGGGAGGACTGATCGTAAGCGAGGTGAATTGGCCGCTTTCGGGAACGGGGGTGTATTCGCCGGTGAATTCGCCGTATGAAACGCCGGGGCCGCGAAAGCATGATCCGGGAGTGGATGAGGAGGCTTACGCGAATTATATGATCCGGTATCTGGCAATGGCGGTTTGCTCGGGAATGGCGGAGCGGGTGTATTGGTGGCGGCTGGCTGCGCATGGGTATGGGTTGATCGACGACCGGACGGAGGGGGGGTGGCGGGCCCGTCCGGCGTTTTGGATGTTCAAGGCGTTTTTGGAGTTTACGCGGGAGCGGACGTTCGTGCGGAGGCACCGGACGGATCCGAGGACGTATTTGCTGGAGTTCCGGGACGAGGAGGGCGAGGTGGCGTTTATGGGGTGGAGCGCGGACGGGGCGGTGCCGGTGCCCGACGTAGTGGGGGGGGGGCCGGGACGGGATGGGTTCGGGAAGCCGGTGGGGATGATCCGCGAGCTGGGACCGAGGCCGGTTTATTTTTGCCGGTGAGCTGGGCCCTCTTCGCCTTTGCGCGGAGGCGTGGAAGAGGGTGGAAATCCGGACGGGGGGCGGCTATAGTGGCGAGTCATGAAGGCGTCTCCTTTTTTGTCGATGTGGTTGGAAATGGCCAAGCCCCGTATTGTGGGGATGGTTTTGGTGACCACCTTGCTGGGGTATGTGCTGGCGAGCCGGGGGATGTTTTCGGTGGTGGAGGCGCTGGTGATGCTGGCGGGAACGGGCTTGGCGGCGGCAGGGTCGGCGGTGTTGAACAACTACCTCGAACGGGAAAGCGATGGCCGGATGGCCCGGACGCGGAACCGTCCATTGCCTTCGGGCCGGATGGACCCGTCGGCGGCGCTGGGGGGCGGGGTGCTGATGGTGTTGGCGGGGGTGTTGGTGATGGCGTGGGCGATTCACCTGCTGGCGGGTTTTCTCGTTTTGCTCACGGCGTTTCTTTATGTGGTGGTGTACACGCCGCTAAAGAAGTTGCATTGGATCAACACGCCGGTGGGCGCGATCCCGGGGGCGCTTCCGCCGATGATTGGCTGGGCCACGGCGACGGAATCGCTGGACGCGGGAGCGTGGATTTTGTTCGGGATTTTGTTTGCGTGGCAGCATCCGCATTTTTACGCGATTTCATGGATGTTCCGTGAGGATTACCGGGCGGCGGGGTATAAAATGTTATCGGTGGTGGATCCGACGGGTCGGCGGGTGTTTCTGCAGGCCATCGTCTTTTCTCTGGCGCTGATTTTGGTTTCGGTGTTGCTTCACACGACGGGTTTGGCGGGGACGGTGTATTTGTTCGGGGCGGTGATCGCGGGGGCGGGGCTGCTGACATCGTGTATTTTTCTATGGAACTCGAGGTCGGTCCGGGACGCCCGCAGGGTGCTGCTGGCCTCGGTGGTTTATCTTCCCGCGTTGCTGGTGATCATTCTTGTGGACGCGGGCTTGCACTCGTTTTCGTTTTAACCCCTGGAGTCTGTGCCATGCTCACGTTGTCCGATCTGCCCACCCTGAATGCGACCTTGAATGGAATGGCCACGATCCTGTTGTTTCAAGGGTGGCGGGCGATCCGGGCGGGTAAGCCGGAGGTGCACAAGAAGTACATGGTGGGGGCGTTTGTGATGTCGGCGCTTTTTTTAACCAGTTACCTGATCTACCACTATAATGCGCCGGCGATGACGATCTATGAGGGGCAGGGAGTGGACCGGTGGATTTACTACACGATCTTGTTTACCCACATTCCCCTGGCGATTTTTGTGGTGCCTGGGTGTCTGGCCGCGCTTTATTTTGCGTTTACGGGCAAGCTGGACCGGCATGTGAAGGTGGTGAAGTGGCTGTGGCCGGTGTGGATGTATGTTTCGGTGACGGGGGTGTTGATCTATCTGATGTTGTACGTGTTTTGATGGCTGCGGAACATGGCAGGCGGGAGGAGGCCCGGCGATGAAGTGGGCGTCTACCTTGAGGTCGGGGGCCAATGCGGGGGAGTTGGTCGGGCGGGGGGCGGATGAGGTGGAGGAGCGGTTGGAAGGGGCCCGGGTGGACTTGGTGTTTGCGTTTATGACTCCGCATTATGCGCGGGAGTTTTCGCATCTTGCCAGGCTGCTGAAGGACCGGTTCCCGCGGGCGGTGGTTGCGGGATGCACGGCGGGGGGAGTGATTGGTGGAGGCAGGGAGGAGGAGGATCATCCGTCGGTGAGTTTGATGGCGGGGAACTTGCCGGGGGTGGAGCTACACCCGGTATACACCGATACGGAAGATTTGCCGGATGAAGATGCGGCGCCCGAGGTGTGGAGGTCGTGGCTGGGGATGGGGAACCACGGTCAGGCAGGGCATGCGATTCTACTCGCCGATCCCTTTACCGCGACGATCGAGCCGTTTGTGGCGGGCTTCGATTATGCGTATCCTGCCGGGGTCAGGCTGGGGGGGCTGGCGAGTGGCGGGCGAAGGCCGGGGGATCACGGGTTGTTTTTTCAAGATCAGGTGTTTCGTCAGGGACTGGTTGCGGTGGGGTTGTCGGGTGAGGTGGAGGTGGATGCGGTGGTCGCTCAGGGATGTCGTCCGCTGGGGGAGCCGCTGGTGGTGACGCATAGCCGCCAGAACACGTTGTTTGAAGTGAATCATGAGTCGCCGTTGATTTATTTGAACCGGGTTTTCCAGAAAGCGAGCGAGGGTGATCGTGACCTGATGCGGAACTCGTTGTTTTTGGGAATTCAGGTGGGAGAGGACGCTCCTTTTCTGATTCGGAATGTGATGGCGGCTAACTACCAGCAGGGGACGTTGAATGTCGGGGCGTACCTTCATGAGGGGCAGGTGGTTCAGTTTCATGTTCGGGACCGGGGATCGGCAGCGGAGGAATTGAATCAACACTTGGGCGCGTATGCCCGGGAGGCTCCGGTTCTCGAAGGCGCGGGGGCGCTGTTGTTTTCGTGTTTGGGCCGGGGCCGTCATCTGTTTGGGGAGGCTGGCCATGACACGGGTTGTTTCCGGCGTCAGGTGGGAGGGTTGCCGGTGGGTGGTTTTTTCTGTAACGGGGAGATCGGTCCGGTGGGCGGGTCGACCTACATTCATGGGTACACGAGTGCGTTTGGAGTGATCCGTCCGGCCCTGCGGAAAGGCGTTCAGTGAAGCGTCTCGCCTATTACATCACGGCCCATGGGTATGGTCATGGGGTGAGGTCGTGTGACATCCTGCGTGCGTTGTTGGGTCAACGTCCGGATCTCGAGGTGGTGGTGGTGACGGATCTGCCCCGGAGTTTTCTTGAGAACCGGATCGGGGCGCCGGGGTGGACGCTTCGGCGAGGGCGGTTTGATGTGGGGATGGTCCAGGTGGATTCGATTCGCGTCGATCTTTCGGCAACGGCCCGCGATCTTGAACTCCTGCTTGCGGCCTGGCCGAATTGGATTGAGCAGGAAATGCGCTGGATGGATGAGGATGAGGTGGCTTTGGTGGTTGCGGATATTCCCGCGGTTCCCCTTGTCGCGGCGGTGCGTTCGGGGCGTCCGGCGCTGGCGGTGGGCAATTTCGGTTGGGATTGGATCTATGATTCGCTCCGGGACCGCGATCCGGCTTTTGCACGGGCGGCCGATGTCTTTGGTGACGCGTATGCCCAGACCAGCCTTCTTCTCCGGCTGCCCTTTGCCGAACCGATGGCGGCGTTCCCGCGCCGGGTGGATCTCCCGTTGGTTTCGACGCCGGGGATCTCGCGGCGCGATGAGCTTGCGCGGCGCACGGGGGCCAATCCTGAAAAAATCTGGGTGTTGCTATCCTTCTCGACGCTGGAGTGGGACGCCTCTGCTCTCGGGGAGGTGATGTCGCTCCATCACGTTGAGTTTTTTACGGTGCTGCCCTTGTCGTGGACCGGTCCGAACCTTCATCCGGTGGACCGGCGGGACGTTTCGTATTCGGATGTGATGGCGAGCGTGGATGTGGTGATCACCAAGCCGGGGTACGGGGTGTTGTCGGAGTGTGCGGTAAACGAGAAGCCTATTGTTTACACCGAGCGCGAAGATTTCGCGGAGTATCCGGTATTGGTCGATGCGATTCATCGACATCATCGGCATGTGTACCTCCCCGGGCGCGATTTGTATGCGGGGAGGCTTGGCGCCGCGCTCGAACAACTTCGTAGCGCGCCTCCGCCGTGTGAACCGATCGCTGCGGATGGCGGTCTAACCGCAGTTCGGGAGGTTCTCGGTAAATTTTCTCGGGTTGTGGTATGAATGCATTCGTTTCGTTTGTTGTTGTTTTGATGGGATTGCTGGTTGGGGCGTGCGCGGAAGCGCCGCGGGAAGTGTCGGCCTCCGTTTCCCGGGTCGAGGAGCTTACGGGAGGGCGTACCCGGGTGGTGTGGGTTCAGGATACAACGGATCGTACAGATGTGTTTGCACGGGGGAATCGACTTCGCTTGATGGGATATGATTCGCGTGATGGGGCAGGCGAGAGGGTGTTGCTGGCGGGTCCAGGCAGTTTTTCAAAGCCGCTGATCACGCGCCGGGGGGACCGGGTGGTGTTTTCCGATGTGGCTCATGAGCGGGTGGATGTGGTGGACTGGGATGGAAGGAACCGCCGCTCGCTGGGTCCGGGATATGGGTTGGCGGTATGGATCGATCCGGAGGATGGAACGGAGTGGGTGTATGTGGCGCGGGATCCGCGCGATGAGGCCGGGCAGCGGTTCGCCCGGATCGAACGACGGAGGATCGACAAGCCGGAGACCTCGGAGCCGGTGTGGGATCGCTCGCTGGTCGGTCCGGATTCCTTTCAGTTGTCAGCGGACGGCACCCGGGCTTCGGGGGTGTTTCCGTGGCCGGAGTGCGGGGTGGTTCGTTTGGATGCTCAGATTGTTCAACGTTATGGGCGAGGATGCTGGACGTCGTACAGTCCGGACAATTCCTACCGGTTTTGGTACTTCGACGGGGCCCATCGGAACCTTACGTTGATTCATGAGCGGACACAGCAGCGGACGACGGTGGCGGTGAATACGTTGCCCGATCGTCCGGGATTTGAGGTGTATCACCCGCGGTGGTCGAATCATCCCGGTTATTTTGCGCTTACCGGTCCCTACACGATTCGCAGCGGAGGGAACAACATTCGGGGGGGCGGGCCGGATGTGGAAGTGTACCTCGGCCGATTCAACGAGGAGTTTACCGGAGTTGATTTGTGGGTAAAGGTCACGGAGAATCCCTATCTTAACATTTACCCCGATGTGTGGATCGATCCCGGGGAGGTGCCGTTTCCCGAATGGACGGCGGATGAAGTTGCGGGGGGTGGCATGGGGAGCGAGGTGAAGTGGCCGGTGACCCGGGAGGGGTTGGTTTTTCTCTGGCAAAACCGGGGGGGACCCAATGAGATTACCGACGACGCGGGCCGCCGGGTTCGGGAAAGTCGAGCGGAGCCGTTTGGGCGGGCCCGCTACGGCCGGTTTTTGGATATGGATGTACGGGAGGACGGATTTGTTGCGACGGGGGTGGCCGAGCCGCTGTTGGAAGGGCTGGGGGAAAGGGTGGCGTTGAGCGTGGAGCTGGTGATTACGCCGGAGAGTGTCTCATCGGGGACCGGGGTGATCATGGCGTATGGCGACCGGCGGGAATCGCGGCACGTTGCCCTGCTCGAAAGCGGCGGGGAGTTGGTGGTGTGGTGGCGGGGGGCGGAACATCCGGATGCCGTGGCCACATTGCCGGTGGCGCGGCTCGAGGAGGGTGTGCCGAACCATGTGGTGGTGGCGATCGAGCCGGGGCAGTTGTTGGTCTTTCTGGATGGCCGTGAGGTTCTTTCGTTGGCGGTGCCCTCGCTGGACGTTTCCTCGTGGACGTCGGAGCCTATGGTTTTCGGAGCGAACGGGGATGGAACCGACAATTGGGCGGGTCATCTCGAGGGCATTGCGATTTACCATCGGGCCTTGACGGCGGCGGAGGTGTGGGAGAAGTCCCGGGTCTACGCTGAGATGTTGACCGGCCGGTTACGACCCCGGACCTTTCAGGTGAGGGCTCGAGTGGTCGAGATGTCCCACATTCCAACACCGGAGGATATTGCACCTTATCGGAGGGCATTGGTGGTTAACGAGTACGAGGTTCTGGAGGGGGATCTCGGTCCGGACAATCTTTTGGTTGCCCACTGGGTGATTCTCGACGGAGAGGTTTTGGCAACGGCGGAGCGAGGGTTGGGTTCGGTTCACGAGATGACGCTGGAGTTCTTCGACGACCGGCCTGAGTTGGAGGGCGAACGGCTGGCCATCGACTCCGACAACCTCCTGCTGGAGACCTTTTTCGATGTGGGGCGTTGAGCCTTTATTCCGACAGGCGGAAATCCCCCGGGCCGGGGCGCGAAAATTTGTGGTGGATTTTCATTGCTTTTTATGGCGAATTCCCCACTCTTGGGCCGGTTGGAAGTTAGTTAGTGAGTTGGTAGGTTGTCCATCGCCCGTTACTGCGTGGTTGGTAGTCGATCCGAAACCCGAATGAGTCGGGAACAATCCCACGAGTCTTCCACAGCAGAGAAACGAAGAAAGAGATAGTAAGATGGCAACGAAATTGTATGTAGGCAACTTGTCTTATGGCACCACCGAGGGCGACCTTGAGCAATTGTTCTCCAGCTGTGGCTCGGTTACGAGCTGTAACATGATCATCGATCGCATGACCGGCAAATCCCGCGGTTTTGCGTTTGTTGAGATGTCCTCCCAGGACGAAGCGAATAAGGCGATTGCCGAATTGCACGGCAAGGAACATGATGGCCGGTCGTTGACCGTAAATGAAGCGCGTCCCCGCGAAGAACGTCCTCGTGGCGGCGGTGGAGGCGGTTACGGTGGCGGCGGCGGTGGCGGCGGTCGTGGCGGTAGCGGCGGCGGCCGTGGCGGCTACGGCGGCGGCGGCGGTGGTGGTGGTTACGGCGGCGGACGTCGCGATCGCTACTAAGCCCATTCAAGGCTGAAGCTCGAAAAGGCGGAAAGGGAAATTTCCCTTTTCGCCTTTTTTGTTTTCATACCTTTACCTAAAGCCTTCCGGCAGGCAGGGCCTGGCTTCGCGAGACCGAGTTTAGCAGATAAAGCTTTCGGACTCGCAGGAGCTCGTCCCTCCCAAAGGGATCCTAAAGCGTCTCTTTTGACCCATAATACCACTACCTATAACTTTTCGGTATGAAACTTGGCCGATAGAGACTTCGGTCT
>DAOLCW010000089.1:0-12787 GCA_035327665.1 Kiritimatiellia bacterium | reverse complement strand
GTCATGACCGCGCCATCCGAAATCATGGCGGTGGAGATGGCGCCGTCGGGAACGCCGGCGGCGATGAGGGCGCGGGGGACGGAAACCAAGGGTTCACGCGGGGACAAGGGCACGCCATTGACCCGGATCTCGAGAAAGAGGTTGTCCAAAGTAACGAGGCTGAACATGCCGTCGAGGTTTTCGTCTTCACCGATATAGACGTGGTACAGCCCATCGACGACGGTGACTTGATTGGATTGAATAAAGGACGGAGAGGAGCCGACCGGAACCTCGTAGATCAGGAACTCCATGCCGAGAACACCGTTGACGAGGTTGGTGCCGTCGACGATACGGCCCTGATAGTGGATGGAGTGAGGCGGTTGGGCGAAGGCCGTGGAGGTTAATATTCCCAGTCCGAGGGTGAGCAGGCGGCTTGATGACCTTAGGTTCATCTGGACCTCACTTTCTTTGATGGTCTCGATTACGGAATTACTCGGCTTGTATTCGATAGATCCTCATCGCGTCGACGGGACCGGAATCTTCGAGGGTTATTGGATTGAATTGAGGATCACCTGGAATCGAATCCACCTCGATCCATGTCACCGGATCGGTGGTGGGATCAGTGGTGTATTCGAGCGAGTAGGTAACATCCTCTTGAGTTTCTATGACTATGCCCACGCTTCCGCCGAGTAGCTGGATGTCGAGGCCTTCGAGGCTGGGAGGCGCAAAGAATTCAACCACGCCGTTGAGAATGACATTGTCAATCCGCCATCCGCCACTGGCCCCACCATCGGAAGCGTTTTCACCGTAGATGCGAATGGTCAGGGAGGTCTGGACCTGTGTCAGGTCCAGCAGTGCGGATTGCGGCGCCCCGGTAATGTTCGTTGAGGTTGTTCCGGATGCGATATCCGCCGAAAAGCCGTCCACGCTGGCGCGAGCCGTCCAGTTGGTGGGGCCTGCGCTGTCCCGCTGATCATGGAAGGAGAGATTGGTTACGGTGACGAAAAGACCTTCGGGAATGCCGAGGGTAAATTCCCAGTACCGATCGGTGACATTCCATCCAGTGGAACGGATGGCGGGGGAGGGATTGCCATCGGCAATGGAGACATTCCGGTCGGCATTGACCAGGAATGAAGATGGAAGGAGGTTGGTGTCGATGGACGTGGGCATGAGGATGAAGTTGCCAACAAATCCAAACTCATAGACCACGAGCGTGCCCTCGGGGGCGGGGGGGATCGGTTGAACAGTGATCGAAACCACCTGGGTGATGGCGCCATCGGTGTCGGAAGCGACGAAGGCGGGCTCGAAGGTTCCGACGGCGTCGGTGCTCCAGGAAAAGGGCGTGATAATCGGAGCGGGTCCGGATGTGCCGGTGAAGGAGGCGCTGGCGGGGATGTTGAACCCGGTGATCACGGTTTCCTGTCCGGCATCGCCCGGCGGCTGGTTCGCGAACACGTTGAAGCTGATGAAGGTGCCGAAGGGGACATTGTAGTTGGTGATGGAGGGTCCGGTGATGGAAATCAGGGGGGGGAGGTTCGGCTCGGGTGAACGCAGGATGGTCACGATATCCTGGGCGGAGAACCCGGCGGTGTTGGTCCCGCTAACCGTAATCAGGTTGGTCCCCACGGCGAGCGGGATGCCGGACTCGGACCAGTTGGTGGCGACCGGGAAACTGCCGCTGGCGGACGCCAGCGGATTCTGCCACGTGAGATGACCGACTGTACTGGTATTGGCGGTGCCGGTCAGCTCAATGGTTGAGGTGGAAAAAGGTACGGTTTGAGGTGGGGTGGTAATGATGACTTCGGGTGGATCAGCGGTGACCCCTTGAAGCAGAATGTCATCGATTCGCCCGCTGTTGCCCCCCTCTCCTTTTACCCAGCGAAGCCAGAGATTGGATTGATTGTTGAGCAGGTTGGTCAGGGAGACCGGCCCGATCAGGTACCAGCCTTGTGGCGCATCGAACGCGGGAAGAGTCACGGGAATATTGAACCATGAACTACCGGAATTGGTGGACCACATGACAATCATATCCGAACTGGTAAACGAGTTGGCAATTTCCTTGCGATACCCGAAACTCAATTCGAGATCGGTGAACTGCGAGGCATCGATGCTTTGAATGACAATATCTCGCGAGGGGTTTGGGTTGGCCATAGAGAAGAAGATGTTCGCGCCTCCGGAGGCCACCTGATTGGCGGCATTGGTATACCCGGAGGAAATGCTGGTTTGGCGAATATCTGCGGGTTGAGCTAAACTGGAATTGGTAAAAACCAACTGATCATTGTCAAATCCCCCGTTGTTTTGATGGGCGTTGATCGGCGTTGTGCTGGAGACCGTTCCCATGGTTTCGTAGAACACGGTGGTCAAGGCAATGGCGGGGGTAGCTGTGATGATCGTCGCGGCGGCAATCCCGAAGGCGCTCAGCCTTCGCCCCGGTCGACGTGATGGTTTCATGATGAATTCTTCCTTGTCAGGCCTTCTGCTTGAACAGGATTGCGAGTACGTGAGGAGCTTTAGCCAAGTCGGGTGAGAACGTGTGTGCGCGGCCACAGATCTCACGTTTGCCCGAATCCAAGGTCCCATCGGGTTACGATTCATCGTCGACCTCCCTGTTCGCCATGTTTTCCTCCTTTAGGATGGTGTCTTGGACCCGAGGGGAAAACTCTCCCTGGGTCCGATGTTCCCATCGGGGAAAATACTATCCCCGGCGAGAGGCAGGATCAAGGCGATTCGACGGGGATGTTAGGGCTCCACCTTGGGTTAGGGGCAACCGGCCAGGTAAGGCCGGGTAGGATGCCTCTAGGGGGCGGTGTGGGAGGACGTGTTTTTGTGAAGGACGCCGTCCTTCATGATGACGAGGAGGTTGTCGGTGTTGACGAGGAGGTCGAGGGATTCGAGGGGGTCGTAATGGGAGCTGACACCGCCGCCGGCCATGAGTTTGAGTTGGGATGCGCCAAGGGCAAGTTGTTCGCGGGCGCGCTTGCGAACGGTGTGGGGGTCGTCGGCGATGACGGCGGCGTTGAGTTTTTCGCTGTAGGCAAAGTTGCAGCAGGGGGAGGGGAGTTCGTTGGGGAGGCGGAAGTCGCCGTGACCGCCGGTTTGGGAAATGAAGGCGCCGCTGGGCCAAATGCGAGGACCGGGGGTGAGGCCGCGGTCGATGGCGCGCTTGAGTCCGTAGATGGGACCGCCGAGGTCGCGAACGCTGGTAAAGCCGCGCATGAGCATGTCACGGGCGGCGTTGGCGGCGGTGATGTTGATGTAGCCGATGTCGGCGGTGAGGAGTTCGGTTTGAGAAAGGGTGGAGAACATGAGATGAGTGTGTGCGTCGATGAGGCCGGGCATGAGGGTGGCACCGTGACCGTGGATGATGCGGGTGTCGGCGCGGCGGTCGGTGGGGATGGGGTCGGTGGAGATACGTTCGATCAGATTGCCGCGAACGAGGACGTGAGAGGGTGGGGAAAGCTCGGGGGTTTTACCGTCAAAGATGCGGACGTTTTCGAAGAGGGTAACGGAGGCGGGGGAAAGGGCGGGGAGAAGAAGCAGGGAAAGGATGATGCGGGGTAAGAGGGGGGAGAGGATCATGATGAAAAACCTTTTATGACGAGGACAATAATCGAGATTCGGATTCAAGTTGATGAGGATAGGATGGTTGAAAGGATATCAACCGGGAATCGAATTGGGAAGGTTTTGTGATGGAGAGGCATGATTGGTTCATGCCATATTGGAACGGAATGAGGTGATGACATGATTGAGATGAAGATGTGGCAAGAGACGCAGGCGGTGATGGGGGAGGTTCAGCGTTTGCATGGGTTGCGTCAGAATGCGGTGATTGCCTTGTTGTACCGGATCAAGGGGTCGTCGTTCCGGCGTCCGGGGGCGAAGCTTTTGATCCGGGAGGATGGGTCGTTTTTGGGAAATGTGAGCGGGGGGTGTTTGGAGGAGGATTTACGGGAGCGGGCGATGCAGGTGTTGGCTTCGCGGGAGCCGGTGTCGGTGCATTACGATACGGGATCGGATGAGGATACGGCATGGGGGTTGGGGTTGGGGTGTGGAGGAGAGGTGGATTTGTGGTTGCAGCCGGTATATGCGGACCAACCCTTGGGGGTGGTGGCGGAACTGTTGGACCGGCTGGACGGTGAAAAGGCTTTCGCGGTGCAATGGGGGTTATCGGCGGAGTCGATGATGCCGATCGCGATTTTGCCGCCGGATGTCTTGGAGGAAGGAGAGCGGACGCGGGTGAGCGAGGTGGCGGGTCGGGCGTTTCTTGAGGCTTTTACCCCTCCGCCGAACCTGTTGTTGTGCGGGGCGGGGATGGATTCGGATTTACTGGGAACGCTGGGAATGGCATGCGGGTTCCGGGTGACGGTGATCGATCATCGCCCGGCTTATCTCGGATCATCGCCGGTGCCGAACCGGGTGCGGCGGCGTCCGGAGGATGGTTTGGATGAGGTGAAGGTGACGGATCGAACGGCAGTGGTGGTGAAGAGCCATGCTCTCAACATCGACCGGGGATGGGCGGAGTTTTTTGCGGGGACGGACGCGGGGTATGTGGGGATTTTGGGACCGAAGCACCGTCGGGAGGATGTGCTGAAGCAGGTGCCGGATGCGGCGCGGTCGAGGTTTTATGGTCCGGCGGGATTGGATGTGGGCGGGGAGGGTGCGGAGCAGATGGCGTTAAGCATTCTCGCGGAGATTTTCGCGGTGCTGAACGGGCGGACGCCTGGTCATTTGCGGGACCGGGAGGGGTCGATTCACGCTTCGTGAGCGGGCTGGTCGCGTTCGCAGAACCACTGGGCGATGCGTTTGTAGGCGAGAACTTCTTCGGGGGTCATCAGGCGGTTTGCGCCGAAGGGGAAGTTGATGTTGATGTTGGTCCCGGTGTTGTTGGTGGGGATGTTGTTGGTCTGAGGAGGAGGTTGGTTGGTGTTGATGGTGGGACCGTTGGCGACACCGTAGACGAGTCCGACGAGGTTGTCCTCGATCCAGGTGGCTCGCATGGTGCCCTGGCCTTCGCCGATGGAAATGGTTCCGGAGATCAAGGCGCGGTTGCCTGCGGTGGTGCGACCTTCCACATTGAATTGGACTTGGTTTTCACGGGGATCGCCGAGGGTGCCACGGAAGATGATGGCGTTGTTGTCGATGCCTTCGAGCTGGTTGCCGGTTTGGCGGAGATCGAGAAAGGTGACTTCGCGTCCGGAGTTGATGGTGACGAATTTGCCGTCGTTTTGGGTGGAGTCGGCGTTTCGGTATACGCCGGCGACATTGGCGTCAATCTGCCGGATGACATCGTTTGCGGATTCAAGCTTGCAGGCGGAAGGGAGGGCGAGGATGGCGAGCCCGGCGCCCAAGAGGTAGAAGGATCGGAGGATCATCGGATTTCCTTTCGTCATAAGAGGGGAACGTACACCCGGGAGGGAAAAAGGACAAGGGGCAAGGGTGGGTTGGTCTTGTGTTTGGGGGTGGGGTTGCCTACCCTTGGTGAGAGGAAGGAGAGCGCGGTTATGAAACGATGGATACTTGCGATGATGGTGGGGTGGGTTGGACTGGTATCAGCGCAGCCGGAGCGAGTGGCGCGGGTTCCTGCGAAGCAATGGTTTCAGGGGGAGAGGGGGTATGAACAGGCGAAGGAGCTTCAGAAGCAGACGGGAGCGGATATCTTCCTGTATTTCTTCCGCTACGATCACAATGACGAGAAGGGGCTTTGCCGTTGGTGGGAGACCAAGGGCTTGCAGCACGGGCATGTGAGCAAGTTTTTGCAGGATTACATCAAGGTGAAGGTGCAGATGCCGTTGAAAAAGCGGGAGCAGGAGACCTTTGCGGCCTACAAGTTCAACAAGACGCCAGCGGTCTTCGTGGTGACGCCGGATGGAAGGTTTCCGGGACGGATCCAGGTGTTCGACTGGCCGAACAACCGTCCGGAGTTGAAAAGCGCTTCGGACATTATTGCCGATATCAGCAAGGTCAGCACACCGAAGGCGGAGTAGGTCGGAGCGGGGTGGTCGAGGAGGTATGTCCCACGGACCTGCCGGCAATGCTAGGCAAAGCGTTGCAGGCGGGTGGTGAACAGGCGGTTCGATGTCCGCGCAACGAGTGCTGAGTGTAGACGCGACGCCCTCGGCGCGTTCCGGGGCGAAAAGGCTTAATCCATCGCAAAGACCGACAGGAAAGAAACTGGGCCCACGGGGTTTATGAAGGGTCACGGGCATAATCCAATTGTCTCCTCACGCCATGAACCGACAGCGAAACGATGAAGATCCGAAACACAACCGAAGCTGACGAGCCCGCGATTCGGCGTGTTCACCAAGCCGCATTCGGCGCTCAAGAAGGGAATGTGGTCGCTGATCTCGCGAGCGCGCTGCTTCATGATCCGACGGCGTCGCCTTTCATCTCCCTCCTGGCCTTCGAGGAGGAAGAGCCGATCGGACATGTGTTGTTTACCCGTGGACAGATTGCTGGGGAGGGTCGTTCCATGTCTGTCCAGTTACTTGCTCCGCTCGCCGTCGTACCCGAACGGCAGGGTCAGGGTGCGGGCACGCAACTCGTGCGCTCGGGATTGAAGCTCCTCACCGGGTCGGGGTGCGATCTCGTTTTCGTTCTGGGTCATCCCGAGTACTACCCTCGCTTTGGATTCAGACCTGCGGAACAACACGGGTTCCTCGCGCCCTACCCGATCCCGGAAAAGGTCGCCGATGCATGGATGGTTCTGGAGCTTCGCCCGGGGATTCTCGGGTCTCTCACCGGTTCGGTGCGGTGCGCGGATGTCCTGAACAAGCCGGAGTACTGGCGTGAGTGAAGGAAAATCCTGGCGGTCCCGGGACGGGATGCCCCCGGATGTCCCGGTGCCCGGACCGGCGATCTGGAGGAAAAATAAGCGCAAAAAATACCTTGACCCAAAGCACACCCCTGATTATTAGTCTACCTACGTGAACCTCTTCCATACCCGCGTCCGCGATGGACGGGTCCAACTCGGTGACCTCGCCTTCGAGGCTGGCATCAACACCGGGGAGGCCTTGATCCACGCCCGCCCCCACGACATCGAAATCTCCCGCGAGGCCACGAACGGGGGATGGTTCAAAGCCTCGATTCTCCGCATTCACGCCATCGGTCCCATCGTCCGGGTCGAGCTTCTCCGCGAGGATGACAAGACGATCAGCGAGGCCGAACTCACCCGTGAACGGTACGCAGAGCAGCGCCTTATTGTGGGTGAAGACGTGTTTTTCGCCCCGAAATGCCCGGTCTCGCGGAGCTCGACCCTCCACCCAAAAGTTATAGGTAATGGTATAAGCTGCGAGTAAGGTTGCGGGGGGTAGGGATTTTACATGAGGTCGTCGTCGTCGAGGGCGGGGCGTTCGACGATGCGGGGTTCGAAGCCGGCGACTTCGAGGAGGTAGTCTTGATAGGCCTGGAAGAGGGGGCCGGCGTTTTGCCGGCGGACGGAGTTGATGATTTGGGGTCGGAGTCCGGGGATGGCGCCGGGGTCGGCGGGTTGGCGTTCGATGATGTGGATGAGGAGCATGCCGTTTTCGACGGGGATGAGGTCGGCAATTTCGCGGCGGTTGTGGGTGAGGACGGAGCGGATGAGGGCTTCGGCGTAGGAGGCTTCGTAGTCGGCGGTGGACATGGTGAAGGGTTCGAGGCGCTCGACGGTGAGGCCGTAGGAGAGGAGGAGGCTTTCGATGGAGTCTTGCTGCTGGATGGTGGCGCGGGCTTCGTCGAGGATGATGGTGGAGAATTCGGTGAGGCGGTCCATGACGGCGGCTTCGCGGGCGAGGGCGAAGGCTTCTTCGCGGACGGAGTCGAAGTCGGGGATGTGGCGAGGGATGCGTTCGAGGAGGGAGATGACATAGGCGCCATTTTCGCCGGGGATGGGGTCGCTATAGGAGTAGTCGTAGTCGTCGGTGAGGAGGAAGGCGGCGCGATGGATGCCGGGGGCGGCGTCGAGGTCGGAGGGGAGGCGTTCGGTGCGGGCGAAGGGTTCGAGGGTGATGGGTTCTTTTCCGATTTCGCGGGCGCGTTCGGCGAAGAGGGGGCGGGGCTGGCCGGGGGTGCGCTGGGCGAGGGTGTTGACGAAGGTGTTGGCGTTTTCGAAGGCGGCGGCGAGGGCGGCTTCGCGGCGGAGTTCGGCTTCGATGTCGGCGCGGACGTCTTCGAGGGGTTGGTAGGTGACGGTGGCGGGGGTGAAGGTGAATTCGTCGGTGAGGGTGAAGGGGCTGTCGGGGTCGGAGGAGGCGAGGTCGGTCGATGGGTCGTCGGCTTCGGCTTCGCCGGCTTCCGGGGTTTCGGCGACTTCGATTTCGAAGCGGTCGAGGTTGAAGTCGTAGAATTCTTCGATGGCTTCGTCGGTGATTTCGAGGTCGGCGAGGAAGTCGTCGGCGGAGAAGGCGATGAGTTCGACGCGTACGCGGTCGGGGACTTCGAAGAGGGAGGGATCTTTGTCGAAGAAGGCGCGGGCGTCGTCTTCGGTGAGGTCGACCTGGGCGGCGACGAGGTCGGGGGTGATGAGGGCGTATTCGACGGTGAAGGTGTCGCTGAAGGCGTGGAAGGTGCGGTTGATTTCTTCGGGGGTGACGAGGACGAGTTTTTCGTTGAGGCGGCGAAGTTTGTTCATGATGATTTCTTCGCGGACGTGTTCTTCGAAGGCGCGTTTGGAGATGCCCATGGGGTTGAGGAATTGTTGTGCGAAGCCGTCGTAGAAGCGTCGGTCGAAGCGTCCTTCCTGCTGGAACATGGGGTTGAGCATGACGGCCTGGTTGACTTCGTTGTTGTCGGCGGTGATGCCGAGGCGGCGGGCTTTGTCGAGGGTGACGAGGCGGTTCCAGGCGGCGATGTCGAGTTGTTCGTTGAGTTCGTTGGTCCAGGGGAGGGCTTGGCCGAGCATGAGGGTGACGGCGACGTAGGTGTTGAGGCGGGCGCGCTGGAAGTCGTCAATGTCGACGGGTTTTCCGAAGAGGTTTCCGGGGGAGAAGGCTTCGGCGCGGCTGGGTCCGGTGTCGTAGGTGCCCCAGAAAACGAAGCTGATGATCACGAGGGTGGAGAATCCGATCCAGAGAACTTTGGAGCGGATGAGTTTGTGAAATTTGGTGATGAGCATGGTCATGGCGTGGTTATCCCGGCCCGAAGGCGTTCTTGAAGTGTTGTTTGGCGAGGGGGGAACGTAACCGGAGGGGGTTTGCGGGGTCAAGCCTGTCGCGCAGGTCTGTCGCGATGGAAAGCCTTTGCCGGGGTGGGGGGATGCGGGGTAAGGTGAGGGGCATGGATTATGCGAGCAGGGAGGCGAACGGTGTGGATGTGGGGCGGTGGTTTCCGCTGGCGGGGGGGTATGTGGGGTCGCCGGCGTGGGACGGACGTTTGCGGGAGCGTGCGGATGGCCGGAGGTTCCGGTATTCGGAGCGGCATTTGCAGACGGTGTGGTATGATGGGATGTTGCGGCCGGAGGGGCTGACGACGCGTCAGGGGGATGAGGTGTGGGTGGAGGATCCGGGGACGTGGAACCTGGGGCCGGGGCCGGATTTTCTGGGGGCGGTGGTGCGGCTGGGGCCGGATAACCGGCGGGTGGCGGGGGATGTGGAGGTGCATATTCATCCGCATGACTGGTCGGCGCATGGGCACGGGAAGGATCCACGGTATGGGGAGGTGCGGTTTCATGTGACGTATTTCGAGGGGGGATGCGGGGAGGGGGAGCTGCCGCCGGGGGCGGTGGAGATCGGGTTGCAAAAGCGGTTGCTGGCGAATCCGGGGTTTGATTTTGAGGCGATCGACTTGACGGCGTATCCGTTTGGGGAGCGGGCGGTGTCGCCGCCGTGCCGGGGGGAGTTGGCAGGGTGGACGGTGGAACGGAAGGGGCGACTGGTGGAGGCGGCGGGGCATGAGCGTTTGTTGGGGAAGGCGCGACGGTTGGCGGCGCAGGTGGAGGAGCAGGGGGTGGAGCAGACGTTTTATGAGGCGTTTCTGGTTGCGCTGGGGTACCGGGAGAACAAGGGGCCGGCGCGGATGCTGGCGAGGCGGCTTCCGGTGGAACGGCTGCGGGATGTTGCGGGGGGTGACGAGCTGACGGCGTATGCGGCGCTGGCGGGGATGGCGGGGTTGTTGCCGGATCCGGCGGGGTTGGGGGAGGATGGTGAGGCGGGAGCGTTTGTGCGAGAGTGCCAGGACCGGTTCTGGAGGCTTCGCGACCGGTTGGACGGTCCGCCGATGGGGGAGGGAAGTTGGGCGCTTGCGGGGGTGCGGCCGTTGAATCATCCGGCGCGGCGGCTGATGGCGGCGGCGCGGTTGGTGGCGGGGGAGAAACGATTCGGGACGTTTGTGGAGAGGATGGCGAGGGTGCGTCCGGACCGGTTGGTGGAGGGTTTGGGGGTGCGGCTGGAGCAGGGTGGGGAGACGTTTTGGTCGAACCGGGCGGGATGGACGGGGAAGCGTTTGGGTTCGCGGACGGCGTTGCTGGGGAAGGATCGAATGGCGGTGTTTGTGATTAATGTGCTGGTGCCGTTGTTTGCGGTGACGGGCCAGGAGGAGGGATTGGAGCGCGGTTGGTTGGAGGCGCTTCCGGTGGAGCCGATGAATGCGGTGATTCGTCAGGCGGGTTTCTTTTTGTTCGGCCCGGATTTACCGGCGAGTTTTTTTGGCGTCAGGGATTCGCCGTCAGGGGTTGATGCAGATTTTTCAGGATTACTGTCTTGCCGATCGAACCCGTTGCGTGGCGTGCCCGTTTCCGGGCTGGCTGCGCACATTGCCGGAGTGGATATGAAACTTGCGACGTATAATGTGAATTCGATTCGTTCGCGTCTGGATGCGACGGTGGCGTGGTTGGGGAAGCACGGGCCGGATGTGTTGTGTCTTCAGGAGACGAAGGTGCAGGACAATGAGTTTCCGGCGGAGCCGCTGCGGGAGGCGGGGTACCATGTGGTGTTCCGGGGTCAGAAGTCGTACAACGGGGTGGCGATGTTATCGCGGCGGGCTCCGGATGAGGTTTGGTTCGGGTTCGACGACGGGGGTGCGGCGGATGAGACGCGGTTGCTGCATGCGCGGTTCGGGAGGTTGCATGTGGTGAATACGTATGTTCCGCAGGGGCGGGACATTGATCACGAGATGTACCGGTACAAGGTGGATTGGCTGGGCCGGATGCGGAGGTATTTTGAGCGGCGGTTTACCCCCCGCAACCTGGTGGCATGGGTGGGGGATATGAATGTGGCGCGGGAGCCGATCGATGTGTACAACCCGGAGAAGCGGGCGAAGCATGTGTGTTACCATGCGGATGCGCGGGCGGCGTTTGATGGGGCGGTGAGGTGGGGATTTACGGATGTGTACCGGCGGTTTCATCCGGAGGGGGGGGAGTATACGTTTTATGATTACCGCACGGCGGATTCGCTGGAGCGAGGATGGGGATGGAGAATTGATTACATTCTGGCAAGCGAGGGATTGGCGGAGAAGGCGCGGGCGGCGCGGATCGATCTTGATCCGAGGCGCTTGGCGAAGGCCTCGGATCATACCTATCTGGTGGCGGAGTTCGATGTGACGATTTGAGTGGCGGGGCAGCCGATGTGTGGTGAGCCCGGGTGGGGCGGCTTTACGGAATAGGGTCGGGAAGGCGGTCGGATTGCCAGTAGTGCCAGTAGGCGCGGAGGGGATGGTGTGGCCGGGCGGCGTGCCAACAGTAGCGGTGATGTACGAGGATGCGGCCACGCCAGAAGTCGCGGGCGGGGGGGGAAAGGGGGAAACGACGGGGTAGGGATTTGATGAAGTTGAGGTGGTGGCGCATTTCGGTGTAGCGGGTGTGGAGGCGCCGGGGGTGATGGTGTTGGTAGCGCGGGCCGTGGACGTGGTGACGTCCGCAGGTGTAGTAGTCGCCGAGGGGTTGGTGGAGGTAGGTGAAGGGACCGAGGGGGAGGAGGTTGAGCCAGAGGTCGAGATCTTCGGTGCGCTGGAGGCGTGGGTTGAAGCCGCGAACGGCGAGGAGGGCTTCGCGCTGAACCATGACGGAGGAGGTGTGGGGCCAAAGGTAACCGCCGAGGGTCATGGCGCGGAGGTTGGCGGGGTCGGCGATGAGGGTGGGGTCGCGGCGGAAGTCGTCGACGGGGATGAATTGTCGGGTGAGGGGGTCGCGGGTCCACCAGGGGAACATGACGGATTCGAGGAAGTCCCACATGGTTTGGCGGGTTTGGTTGTGGGTGTCGGTGAGGTGGTAGTTGCTGCCGATGAGGATGGTGGAGGGAGTGGTGGCGGCGAGGAAGTGGTGGAGTTTTTCGGGGTGCCAGGTGTCGTCGCTGTCGAGGAAGGCGATCCAGGGGGCGCGGGCGTGGGGGAGTCCGGCGTTGCGTGCGGGGCCGGGGCCGTGAGGGGGGCGAAGGTTTTGGATGACACGGATGCGGGGATCGTTTGCGGCGGCTTGGCGGGCGATTTGGAGGGTGGTGTCGGTGGAGGCGTCGTCGATGATGATGAGTTCGAAGTCGGTGAAGGTTTGCCGGGTGACCGAATCGATGGCGCGTTGGATAAGGGCCTCGCGGTTGTAGGCGGGGAGAAGGATGCTGACGGCGGGAGGGGTCATGGGATGGAGTCGAGTGGCATGGTGGGGGAGAGGGTACGTGGGGTGAGGCGATGAAGCAAGGATGAGGTAGAGGTAGTGATGAGCTCGTGAGGATCAGGTCGTGGGTAGTGAGAGAGAGTTTGGGATGTGGGGATGAAGGGTGGGGTGGGTTGGGGTGGGTGGTGTCGGGTGGGGTGGGGTGAGATGATGCCTGTAGTCTTCGGGCCGTTCGGTGTCCGCCGGATTCACCGCGCTTTCTGCGTTGGACTCGGGGGTGCGGACATGAGTCCA
>DAOLCW010000088.1:0-12797 GCA_035327665.1 Kiritimatiellia bacterium | reverse complement strand
CCCCCCCCCCCCCCCCCGCCACATCCCCCCGCCCCGCCCGCCCCGCCACCTGCGTGATCAACTGATACGTCCGCTCCGCCGCCCGGAAGTCCGGCATGTGCAAACTCATATCCGCATACACCACCCCCACCAGCGTCACATTCGGAAAATCCAACCCCTTCGCAATCATCTGCGTTCCAATCAAAATATCGATCTCCCCCGCCCGGAAGTCCCCCAACACCTTCCGGTACGCATCCTTCGTCGTCATCGTATCCGAGTCCATTCGCCGGATCCGCGCCTTCGTAAACACCTTCCCCACAATCTCCTCGATCCGCTGCGTCCCCAACCCCGCAAACTTAAACCCCGGATCACCGCACGCCGGATTCAAACACACCTCCGGCACCCGTTGCTCCTTCCCGCACATGTGACACATCAACTTGTTCGCCGCCTTGTGATACGTCAGCGACACACTGCACGAATCACACATCGGCACATGACCGCATTTCGGACAAATCAACGACGACGCATACCCCCGCCGGTTCAAAAACAACATCACCTGCTCCCCTCGCCGCAAACGATCCCCCATCGCATCCACCAAATCCTTGGAAAGAATATACACCTTCCCCGTCCGCTCTGCCTCCAGCCGCAAATCCACCACCCGGATCGCCGGCATTCTCCGGTGGTCCACCCGGTGCGGCATCTCCACCAGCTCATACCTTCCCCGCCGCGCATTCTGATACGACTCCAACGAAGGCGTCGCCGTCCCCAACACCACCACACACCCCGCCAGATGCCCCCGCATCACCGCCACATCCCGCGCATTGTAACGCGGCATCTCATCCTGTTTGTACGTCGGCTCATGCTCCTCATCCACCACGATCAACCCCAGATTCGCCACCGGTGCGAACAAGGCCGACCTCGCCCCCACCACAATCGTCGCTCGCCCCTGCTGAATCCGGTGCCACTCATCGTGCCGTTCCCCCTCCGAAAGCTCACTGTGCAACACCGCCACGCAATCCCCGAAACGGCTCCGGAACCGGTCCACCGTTTGCGGCGTCAACGCAATCTCCGGCACCAGCACGATCGCCGTTTTCCCCTTCTCCCGCGCATGCGCGATCGCCTGCAAATACACCTCCGTCTTCCCGCTCCCCGTCACCCCGTAAAGCAACACCGTCTTCGCCCCCCCCGCCTCCATCGCCGCCACAATCCGTTCCAAGCCCTCCCTCTGCTGCGGCATCAACGGCAGAGCCGTCGTCGGCACCAGCGCATGATGCTTAAACGGATCACGGTACCGCGCCTCCTCCTCCACCCGCAGCAGCCCCTTCTCCACCAACCCCTTCACCACCCCCCGCGTCACCTTCAACGTCTCCACCAGCTCCGCCACCCCCGTCGGACCATGCAGCTCCAGGTACTCCAACACCAACGCTTGCTTCGGAGCCTTCTTCCGCAACTCCTCCCGCCCCTCCACCTCACCCCCCGCAACATGGGCCACCTGCTCCCGCTTGAACGCATCCCGCCGCTTCCGCACCGGCGCCGGCAACACCGCCCGGATCGCCCGCTCCAGGGCCACCGCATAATACCCGCTCATCCACTCCGCCAACCGCAACACATCCGGCCCCAAATACGGATGCTGCCCCAGCACCGACCGCACCTCCTTCAACCCCTCGAACTCCGAACTCTCCGCCAACCCCACCACAAACCCCGTCCGCATCGAATGCCCGAACGGAACCTCCACTCGCGACCCTAGCTTCACCTCCCCTGCCAACCCCGCCGGAATCGCGTAATCAAACGCCCGGTCGATCGACAAATCCACCACCACCCGCGCCACCCCCCCTTTTCCAAACCTTGGAAACAACTCGCTCATCCGTTTCCAAAGTTTGGAAAAATATCACCCTGATTTTCCAAGGTTTGGAAATCAAAACACCCCCTGTTTCCAAGGTTTGGAAAATCCCCGCTCATTCCCCGATGATCTTCACCAACACCCGCTTCCGCCGCTTCCCGTCGAACTCCCCGTAGAAAACCTGCTCCCACGGACCAAAATCCAACCGACCCTTCGTCACCGCCACCACCACCTCCCGCCCCATAATCGTCCGCTTCAAATGCGCGTCCGCATTATCCTCCGCCCCGTTGTGAGCATATTGCGAATACGGCTTCTCCGGGGCCAGCTTCTCCAGCCACCGCTCAAAATCCTCATGCAGCCCCCGCTCATCGTCATTGATAAACACGCTCGCGCTGATGTGCATCGCATTCACCAGCGCCATCCCCTCCCGGATCCCGCTCTCCGCCAAACACCCTTCCACCTGCCCCGTGATATTGATCAACGCCCGCCGCGTCGGCGTCTCGAACCACAACTCCTTCCGGAAACTCTTCATAAAAACCCTCCAACTCCATGATTGTATGACCAAGCCGAATCCTTATCATGAACCCCATGACCCGAACAGACAAGAATCCCCACCCCCTCGATCCTGCCATCCCCGACACCGTAAAGGAACTCCTCCCCCTTTACTCCCCCCCCGGCACCGACCGCCCCGACAGCCTCCTCGCCGGCTACCCCAATCCCTGCAAGGTCATCGAGGCCCTCCAGCTTCTCCACAACCTCATGTTCCCCGGCAAATGGGATCCCGACATCGTCAACGAGGAATCCCTCCCCGCCTTCCTCCACGACAAACTCAACGCCGCCGCCGACTCCCTCCTCCCCGAAATCCTTCGCGCCCTCCCCTTCCGCTGGAAAGGCGAAGCCGCCCGCGTCGAACAATCCCCCACCCTCCCCGCCGACCAAATCCCCCTCCTCGCCCGCGACCTCCTCCGCTCCTTCATCCAGCGCCTCCCCGACGTCCGGAAACTCCTCGTCGAAGACGTCAAAGCCGCCTACGAAGGCGACCCCGCCGCCCTCAGCTTCGCCGAAGTCAAACTCGCCTACCCCGGCCTCGCCGCCATCACCACCCATCGCATTGCCCACGAACTTTACAAACTCGAAATCCCCATCCTCCCCCGCATCATGAGCGAATGGACCCACGCCCAAACCGGCGTCGACATCAACCCCGGCGCCCGCATCGGCCACGGCTTCTTCATCGACCACGCCACCGGCGTCGTCATCGGCGAAACCACCGAAATCGGCAACCGCGTCAAAATCTATCAAGGTGTGACCCTCGGCGCCCGCAGCTTCCCCCTCGACGAACACGGACGCCCCATCAAACACATCAAGCGCCACCCCACCGTCGAAGACGACGTCGTCATCTACGCCAACGCCACCATCCTCGGCGGCAACACCGTCATCGGCCGCGGCTCCACCATCGGCGGCAACGTCTTCCTCCTCGACAGCGTCCCCCCCAACAGCTTCATCAGCGCCAAACACCCCGAACTCCACGTCAAACAACGCTCTCCCTCCTGACCCCATCACCTCCCCCTTCATCCTGCGGCTCCCGGGCGTTTCCCCTTCGTCATTCGTCCCTCCTTCGACATTGGGTACGTGGGTCCTTCGTCATTTGTTCCTTTCCCCTCCGTACCACCACCATGCCGTTCTAAGGCATTCCCCGATGACATCTACAGGCCACCGCCCGATTGCTCACCTCCACATCTTCCCACAAAGATGGTTGCGTCATGGTTACCTACAACGATTCCGACATCCTTGCCCAACTCGATGCCCCTCTCATCATTCTCTCCCATAATCAAGCATGGGCTGCCGAGATGAAGGAACTCATCAGTTCCACCCTTGGAAATGACCTCCCCATCTCCATCCTCCGTGGCGAAAAAGATCTCTCGGTAAAACGAATCTCCTCCGCCGTCACCATCATCGATCTCTCCCTCATCTCCGGCGACCCCCTCAACTGGCTCAAACTCTTCATTGAGCGATTCTCCGCAAACCGCATCATCCTCGTCTCCGACACCACCAACGCCGTCCTCGCCGAACGCCTCATCCGCGCTGGCGCTTCCGCCATGGTCCTCCATCGCGACATCCGCCATGGAATCCCCCGCTCCCTCCAAGCCATCGCCCGAAATGAGCGCTACCTCAGCGAGGAAATCATGCAAGAACTCCTCCACGGCATGGCCGAAGCCCCCGGCAAAAGCTCTTCCCTCCCCCTCGAACGCCTCAGCGACCGCGAAGTCGTGATCTTCCGCCAACTCGGTCTCGGACGCTCCCTCACCGACATCGCCCGCGAACTCAACCTCAACGTAAAAACCGTATCCACCCACTGCAAAAACATCCGCTCCAAGCTCAACATCACCTCCAACCGGCACCTCGCCGAAGCCGGAGGCGAATGGCTCGCCAGCATGCAAACCGCGACCTACCGCAAGGCCTGACCTATGATCACACCCATCCAAGAAAAAATCATCCTCGACGGCAACGAAGCCGCCGCCACCATCGCCTACAAGCTCAGCGAAGTCTGCGCCATCTACCCCATCACCCCCTCCTCCACCATGGGCGAACTCGCCGACCAATGGGCCAGCGAAGACCGCCGAAACCTCTGGGGAACCGTCCCCACCGTCATCGAAATGCAAAGCGAAGGCGGCGCCGCCGGGGCCATCCACGGAGCCCTCCAAACCGGTGCTCTCGCCGCCACCTTCACCGCCTCCCAAGGCCTCCTCCTCATGATCCCCAACATGTACAAGATCGCCGGGGAACTTACCTCCACCGTCTTCCATGTCACCGCCCGCTCCCTCGCTTGCCAGGGCCTTTCCATCTTCGGTGACCACTCCGACGTCATGGCCTGCCGCGCCACCGGCTTCGCTATGCTCTGCTCAAACTCCGTCCAGGAAGCCATGGACATGGCCCTCATCGCCCACGCCTCCACCCTCAAAACCCGAATCCCCTTCCTCCATTTCTTCGACGGCTTCCGCACCTCCCACGAAGTCAACAAAATCAACAACATCCCCGACACCGTCATCCGATCCCTCATCGACGACGACCTCGTCAATGCCCACCGCCAGCGCTCCCTCACCCCCGACCGACCCGTCATCCGCGGTACCGCCCAAAATCCCGACGTATACTTCCAGGGCCGTGAAACCGTGAATCGTTTCTATCAAGCCGCCCCCGGCCTCGTCGAAGAAACCATGAAGCAGTTCGAGGCCCTCACCGGCCGCGCCTACCGCCTCTTCGACTACATCGGCGCACCCGACGCCGAAAAAGTCATCATCATCATGGGCTCCGGCGCCGAAACCGCCACCGAAGCCATCGAAACCCTCACCGCCCAAGGTCAGAAAGTCGGCCTCGTTAAAGTCCGGCTCTTCCGCCCCTTCGACGCCAAACGCCTCATCGCCGCCCTTCCCTCCACCGTCACCTCCATCGCCGTCCTCGACCGCACCAAAGAACCCGGCGCCGCAGGCGAACCCCTCTACCTCGACGTCATCACCGCCCTCGCCGAAGCCGCCTCCCGCAACGAACTCCCCGGCAAATCCTTCCCCAAAGTCATCGGCGGACGCTACGGCCTCTCCTCCAAAGAATTCACCCCCGCCATGGTCAAGGCCGTCTACGACGAACTCGACGCCCCCACCCCCCGCAACCCTTTCACCGTCGGCATCATTGACGACGTCACCCACCTCAGCCTCGATCTCGACCCCGAATTCATCACCGAATCCTCCCGCGCCGTCCGCGCCATGTTCTTCGGCCTCGGCGCCGACGGCACCGTGGGCGCAAACAAAAACTCCATCAAAATCATCGGCGAGGAAACCGACTTCTTTGCCCAGGGCTACTTCGTTTACGACTCCAAAAAATCCGGGTCCCAAACCGTCTCCCACCTCCGCTTCGGACCCGACCCCATCCGCTCCACCTACCTCATCCAGTCCGCCACCTTCGTCGGGTGCCACCAGTTCAACTTCATGGAAAAAGCCGATGTCCTCGGCAAAATCGCCCCCGGCGGCGTCTTCCTCCTCAACAGCCCCTACCCCCCCGACCAAACCTGGGACAAACTCCCCCGCGACATCCAGCAAACCATCATCGACCGTAAACTCAACGTCCACGTCATCGACGCCTACCAGGTCGCCGCCGCCACCGGCATGGGTTCCCGCATCAACACCATCATGCAAACCTGCTTCTTCGCCATCTCCGGCGTCCTCCCCCGCGAAGAAGCCATCGCCAAAATTAAAAAGGCCATCGAAAAAACCTACAGCCGAAAAGGCGCCGACATCGTCCAGAAAAACTTCCAGGCCGTCGACACCACCCTCGCCCACTTGCACGAAATGCCCGTGCCCACCACCGCCACCAGCACCCATCAACGCCCCCCCATCGTCTCCGACCAGGCCCCCAAATTCGTCAAAAACGTCACCGCCTGCCTCATGGCAGGACAAGGCGACCTCCTCCCCGTCAGCAAGATGCCCGTCGATGGCACCTTCCCTGTCGGTACCACCAAATGGGAAAAACGCAGCATCTCCATGTCCGTTCCCGTGTGGAACCCCGACATCTGCACCCAATGCGGACAATGCATCCTCGTATGCCCCCATGCCGTCATCCGTGCCAAAACCTACGACACCGACGCCCTCAAAAAAGCCCCCCAAGGCTTCGAATCCGTCGCCCTCCGCGGCAAAAACGTCGACGGCAAAAGCTACACCCTCCAAATCTACATGGAAGACTGCACCGGATGCGCCCTCTGCGTCGGCGTCTGCCCCGCCCGCAACAAGCAGGAACTCGGCCTCCGCGCCATCAACATGGAAAACCGCGAACCCCACATCGACGCCAACAAACGCGCCATCCCCTTCTTCGAATCCCTGCCCAACCTCCCCATCGAAACCCTCGACCCCACCCTCCCCCGCGACGTCCAATTCATCGAACCCCTCTTCGAATTCTCAGGCGCCTGCTCCGGATGCGGGGAAACCCCCTACGTCAAAGCGGTCAGTCAGCTCTTCGGCGACCGCATGATCGTCGCCAACGCCACCGGATGCTCCTCCATCTACGGCGGTAACCTCCCCACCACCCCCTGGACCACCAACGCCCAGGGCCGCGGACCCGCATGGTCCAACTCCCTTTTCGAAGACAATGCCGAATTCGGCCTCGGCTACCGACTCACCTTCGACAAACACGCCGAATACGCCCGCGAACTCCTCGGCTGGCTCAAAGGCGAACTCGACCCCGAACTCATCGGCAGCCTTCTCACCGCCGACCAAACCACCACCGCCGGCATCAATGCCCAGCGCGAGCGCGTCGCCCGTCTCAAGGAAGCCCTCACCGGCAAAAATCTCCCCGAAGCCCGCCAGCTCCTCCAACTCGCCGACTCCCTCGTCAAAAAGAGCGTCTGGATCATGGGCGGCGATGGCTGGGCCTACGACATCGGCTTCGGTGGCCTCGACCACGTCCTCGCCAGCGGACGCAACGTCAACATCCTCGTCCTCGACACCGAAGTCTATTCCAACACCGGCGGCCAGATGTCCAAATCCACCCCCCGCGCCGCCGTCGCCAAATTCGCCGCCGGCGGAAAACAAACCGGCAAGAAAGATCTCGGCCTCCTTGCCATCTCCTATGGCAGCGTTTACGTCGCCCGTATCGCCATGGGCGCCAACCCCCGCCAAACCCTCCGCGCCCTCGTCGAAGCCGAAGCCTACGACGGCCCCTCCCTTGTCATCGCCTACAGCCATTGCATCGCCCACGGCATCGACATCGTCAACGGCCTCAAACAGCAAAAACTCGCCGTCGAATGCGGACATTGGCCCCTCTACCGCTACAACCCCGCCCTCGCCGGAACCGACCGCAATCCCTTCAGCCTCGACTCCAAGCCCCCCTCCATCTCCTTCAAGGAATACGCCTACAACGAGGTCCGCTACCGCATGCTCTCCCACAGCAAACCCGAGGAAGCCCGCCGCCTCATCCAAGCCGCCCAGGCCGACGTCAATTCCCGCTGGGCCGCCCACGAAAACCTCGCCAAAAACCTTGCCCCCGCAACCCCGGCCAAACCCTGATCGAAAGGAACCCGTCATGGACCTCTCCACCACCTACCTCGGACTTAAACTAAAAAACCCCATCATCCATTCCTCCTCCCCCCTCTCCGACCAGGTCGACAACATCCGCGCCCTCGAAGATGCCGGAGCTGGCGCCGTCGTCATGTTCTCCATCTTCGAAGAACAGCTCCGCCTCGAATCCGCCGCCCTCGATCACTACACCACTCAGGGCGCCGACAGCTTCGCCGAATCCCTCTCCTACTTCCCCAGCACCGAAGACTACAACATCTCCCCCCACCGCTACCTCGACCTCGTCCAGCGCGCCGCCGAAGCCGTCGACATCCCCGTCATCGGGAGCCTCAACGGCATCTCCAGCGAAGGATGGATCGACTACGCCAAACAAATCCAGCAAGCCGGTGCCGACGCCCTCGAACTCAACATCTACTTCCTCCCCACCGACATCAACATCACCGGGGCCGAGATTGAAGATCGCTACCTTTCCATCGCCAAGGGCGTTCGCGACAGCGTCTCCATCCCTGTCGCCGTCAAGCTCAACCCCTTCTTCAGTTCCATCGCCAACATCGCCCATCAGCTCGACCGCATTGGCATCAACGGCCTCGTCCTCTTCAATCGTTTCATCCAACCCGACATCGACCTCGAAGAACTCGAAGTCAAACACGACCTCACCCTCAGCACCCCCGCCGAAATCCGCCTCCCTCTCCGATGGATCGCCATCCTCTACGGACGACTCGGCTGCTCCCTCGCCGCCACCCGCGGCGTCCACTCCGCCAACGAAATCATCAAATACATCCTCGCCGGAGCCGACGCCGTCATGACCACCGCCGCCGTACTCAAAAAAGGCATCCCCGTCATCGAAGCCTTCCGTCACGACCTCCTCATGTGGATGGAACGCTTCGAATACGACTCCATCGAACAAATGAAAGGCGCCCTCAGCCAGAAATCCGTCGCCGACCCCGACGCCTTCGAGCGCGCCCAATACATCCGCACCCTCGAACACTTTAAGCGGCACCATGCCTCCATGATGCCTTGGTAAATAAACCGAAAGGACCACCCCATGAAAGTCACCGTTGATGATTCCACCTGCACCGGATGCGAAGTCTGCACCGACCTCGTCCCCGAAGTCTTCGAAATGGGCGACGACATGATCTCACGCGTCATCCTCGACCCCGTTCCCGAAACCCTCAAAGAAAAGGTCCAGGAAGCCGTCGACAACTGCCCCGTCACCTGCATCGAAATCCAGGACTAACCCTCTCAGCGTCCCCGTAGCCGCGCTGGCCACAGCGCGGATGCGCTCCCCCGTGTCCGGGCAATCTCACTCCCCGCGCTCATAACAGCGCGGACCGCCCCCCCATCTCTTCCCTCCTAATCCTAATCGTACTCGTAATCCTAATCGAATCCCCCACCCATCCTCTTCCTTTCAATCTTACTCTTACTCTTAATCTTAATCTCAATCCCCATCCGACCTCTCACCTCTCCCCTTCTCCCCATCCTGAACCCCCGAACCCCTGAACACTGAACCACTCCCTCCCCCCCCTCCATGGCACGCCGTAGGCCCTGCGAAGGCGGCAGCTTTCAGCTTTCATCCCTCAACCATATTCCTGAACCCCTCCTAAATGTCCTCCCTCGTCCTTATCCTCATCCTGCTTCCCCTCATCGGCGGCCTCCTCCAAGCCGCCCTCCCCTTCCCCCGCATCCGCTCCGCCATCATTCTCGCCACCGCCGCTGCCACCATCGGCCTCGCCCACCTCTTTCTCCTTCGCGGCATCGGCGCCGACCCCATCCAGATCGACGCTGGCTTCGCCTGGTTCGAACGCCATGCCATGCTCCCCGTCGAGATCCTCGTTCTGCTCATTCTCTTCACCGTTGCCGTCAAACACCGCAACGTCCTCACCTTCCTTCTCGTCATCGGCCACGCCCTCCTCCTTCTCGGCCTCCATCGCGCCGGACATCCCGAACCCCTCGCCCAACCCCTCCGCTTCGACTCCCTCGCCCTCATCATGATCATGATCGTCGGCGTGGTCGGCGGCGGCATCACCATTCACGCCACCGGCTACATGCGCGACCATCACCGCCTCCACCCCGCCCAGCCCGACCGCTCCCCCCTCTTCTTCTTCATGATCCTCCTCTTCCTCTCCGCCATGTTCGGCCTTGTTCTCAGCGACTCCCTTCCCCTCATGTTCCTCTTCTGGGAAATCACCACCCTCTGCTCCTTCTTCCTCATCAGCTACGAACGTTCCAAAACCGCCATCAAAAACGCCTTCCTCGCCCTCAACCTCAACCTCCTCGGCGGCTTTGGCATCGGCTTCGCCATCCTCCACCAAACCGTCCATCACGGCACTCCCGTCCTCTCCACCATCGCCTCCGGAGCCGCCCCCGGAGCCCTTATGGCCGCCGTCCTCATCGCCGTCGCCGGCCTCGCCAAATCCGCCCAGTTCCCCTTCTCCTCCTGGCTCCTTGGCGCCATGGTCGCTCCCACCCCCGTCTCCGCCCTTCTTCACTCCAGCGCCATGGTCAAAGCCGGCGTCTACCTCATCCTCCGTTGCGGCCCCGTCTTCGAAGGCACCCCTGCCGGCTTCCTCATCGCCCTGATCGGCGCAGGCACCTTCCTCATCACCTCCCTCATCGCGGTCAGCCAGAGCAACGCCAAACGCGTCCTCGCCTACTCCACCATCGCCAACCTCGGCCTCATCATCGCCTGCGCCGGCATCGGCACCCGCCAGGCCATGTGGGCTGGCATGCTCCTCATCATCTTCCACGCCGTCGCCAAAGCCCTCCTCTTCCTCTCCGTCGGCACCGCCGAACACAAACTCGGCAGCCGCGACATCGAGGACATGCACGGCCTCATCATCTGCAACCCTCGCCTCGCCCTCGCCATGCTCATCGGTGCCGCAGGCATGTTCCTCGCCCCCTTCGGTATGCTCATCAGCAAATGGGCCGCCATCGAAGCCCTCATTCAGGCCAACCCCCTCCTTCCCATCCTCGTCGCCTTCGGCAGCGCACCCACCCTCTTCTTCTGGACCAAATGGATGGGCAAGATCCTCGCCTGCCGCCCCACCACCTGCCCCATCGAGCGCACCGTCCACCTCACCGAACAAGCCGCCCTCGGCCTTCTCTGCTGCCTCACCGTTGGCATCTGCGCCCTCTTTCCCCTCGTCGGCTCCCACGTCATCGAACCCTTCCTCGGCCTCTACTACACCGGCCAGGTCCAGATCGGCCTCCGCAATGCCATCACCATGTTCATCATGCTCGGCGTCCTCGCCCTGCTTCCCCTCTCCGTCGTCTACCGTAGCCGCCGCGAACGCCCCGTCGAACCCTACCTCTGCGCCGCCAACGTCACCGGCGCCGGACAATTCATCGGCTCCGCCGGAGCCGTCCACACCGTCCACCTCCGCAATTACTACCTCGCCGACCTCATCGACGAACGTCTCCTCAACCGCGTCGGCCATCTCCTCGGTGCCTCCATCCTCCTCGTCATCCTCGCCGCCGCCACCTGGTAGCCATGCAAACCCTCCTCTACATCCTCCTCTTCATCCTCCTCGCCCCCTTCCTCGGCGGACTCCTCTGCGGCATCGACCGCAAAGTCGCCGCCCGCATGCAGCGCCGCGTCGGCCCCCCCCTCCTCCAGCCCTTCTACGACATCATCAAGCTCTACGGAAAAGAAAACCTCGTTGTAAACCTCTACCAAAACCTCTACCTCGCCGGCTTCCTCATCTTCATGATCATCGCCGGATCCATCTTCTTCGCCGGCGGCGACATCCTCCTCATGATCTTCGCCTTCGCCCTCTCCAGCATCTTCCTCGTCCTCGGCGCCGCCTCCGCCACCTCCCCCTACAGCCACATCGGCGCCGAACGCGAACTCATCCAGATCATGGCCTGCGAACCCATGCTCCTCATCGCCGCCATGGGCCTCTACCTCCCCGCCGGAAGTTTCATGGTCGCCGACATCGCCGCCTTCGATCGCCCCATGTTCCTCTTCCTCCCCGCCATCCTCTTCGGCCTCCTCTACATCCTCACCATCAAACTCCGCAAATCCCCCTTCGACCTCTCCATGTCCCACCACGCCCACCAGGAAATCGTCAAAGGCGTCACCACCGAATTCTCCGGACCCGCCCTCGCCATCATCGAAATCACCCACTGGTACGAAACCGTCCTCATCCTCGGCTTCGTCTACCTCTTCTTCGCATGGAACCCCTGGATCGCCCTCCCCGCCACCTTCCTCCTCTTCCTCGCCGAAACCCTCGTCGACAACACCAACGCCCGCCTCAAATGGCGCTTCACCCTCACCTCCTCCTGGATCGTCGCCGCCGCCGGCGCCCTCAACCTCATCCTCCTCTTCTACCTCCTCAAGGCCGGAATCTGACCATGCACAAACGCTCCCCCTGGATGATCCACTACGACGGCGCAAGCTGCAACGGCTGCGACATCGAAGTCCTCGCCTGCCTCACCCCACGCTACGACGTCGAACGCTTCGGCGTCATCAACACCGGAAACCCCAAACACGCCGACATCCTCCTCATCACCGGCTACATCAACCACCAGAGCCGCCCCGTCGTCCAGCGCATCTTCGAGCAAATGCCCAAACCCAACGTCGTCATCGCCATCGGCATCTGCGCCACCAGCGGCGGCATCTTCGCCGACTGCTACAACACCCTCGGCGGCGTCGACACCGTCATCCCCGTCGATGTCTACGTCCCCGGATGCGCCGCCCGCCCCGAATCCATCATCGACGGCGTCGTCAAAGCCCTTTCCGTCCTCGACGAAAAACGCGCTCGCTGGCGCGCCGAGCGCAAACAACGCGCCCGCCACTTCCGCATCCCCTTCCTCCGCAAACCCGCACCCCTCCCATGACCCCCACCCCCCAAACCATCCAAGGAGCACCCCCCCCCCACCCCCCGCCCTGGACGCCTTCCTCCCCGGCAACCGCCGCTGGC
>DAOLCW010000087.1:11453-12866 GCA_035327665.1 Kiritimatiellia bacterium | reverse complement strand
CCCTGCCAGCCCCTCAAAAAAGCCCGGCCTCCCCTGCCCCGCCCCCCCCCCCCCCCGCCGCCCCCCCCCCCCCCCCCCCCCCCCCAACCCCCCCCCCCCCCCCCCCCGCCACAGCCGCTCCACCTCCGGGATGTGAGCCGGATTGCCCCCCCCCAGCATCAAACACGACCGGCTCCCCGCCATCGCCTCCCCCAAATCCTGCATCAACCCGTTGATCCCGGTGTGCGCGCTCAACTTCTCGCCAAGTTCGGATAGATTCCAATTCATAGCTAAACCCTAACAAAGTCCCCCATCCCTGTGCCAGCCTTCCATTGATCTTCTCGAATCACCCGCTCAAACCCGCATGTTGCCCGCAAAACCAAGGAGATCCTCTCGATTCAACCCCACACCGCAACTTTTCTCATGACAAAGTCAAGTTTTGCCATACCGACATGATTGTTTTCTTAACATGCCCGCCCAATGATAAGGACGAAATTCATGCCTGCACCTGCAATCCAAAGGAAGTTGTTATGAAAACCAAAATCAATGCATTACGATTGGGCAGTGCCTTGCTCGCAATCGCCATTCACATACCCCAGACCGCCCCGGCCAATTTGATCAGTGTTTACAACTCCTATGCTGTTGTCAGCATCGATGGCGGAAGTCGTCAGTGGTACAACGCCAGCGGCTCCGGCAATCCCGCCTTCTCCACCTTTGCTCCCGAACTGGACGTGGGACAAAACCTCTACCTCGGCGGGCAGGCACGCACCCAGAATCCCGTGAACGGGGCCGGAGTCACCGTCACCATGTTCTGGCGATTGCGGGCGGAAGGCGACCCCGGTCAATTCACCAATACGGTTTCATCTGGAAACTTCGCCTTGCCATATCGAAACACCCAGTCCGGGTACGACCGGTGGGAACAACACCCTGTACCTGGTGAGACACCCGGCAGCATTACCCATAACGTGGACGTACTGAACGGAATCGGACCTGGTGATTACCGCCTTCAAGTCTGGTACAATGCCACGGATGGAAATGTGACGGTTTGGGACAGCAACTCCGGTGCAAATTTTACCAGTGGTATCATCTCCGTTGTTCCCGAGCCCTCCACAAGCCTCCTCATGCTCCTCGGCGCTCTCGGCATCATGGGAGTTCGGCGGCGCATCCGCACCACCACTCCGGCCTGACCAGGAGCATCCGGAAGGAAGGCCGGGAAAGCGACCTGCGATTCCCGCTTGCCAACCGTCATCGCCTCGCCATAACTTCGACCCTCGAAACCCGATACGGAGAGGTGGCAGAGTGGTCGATTGCGGCGGTCTTGAAAACCGCTGAGCTGAAAAGCTCCGGGGGTTCGAATCCCTCCCTCTCCGCCAGTCTTCGTTCGCAGCGCAGCGCGAACGAAGACTGCCGCGGCGAAGCATACGGGCCGCAGGC
>DAOLCW010000087.1:0-11353 GCA_035327665.1 Kiritimatiellia bacterium | reverse complement strand
TACGCCTCGGCACGCCACCGAAAGAAGGTACGATTCGTGTAGGGTTCGCAGCGCAAACGACCACCTGTTTGCATAGCCCCCATGCTTAGGGCTCACCCCCTGATCATTCCCCTTTCCCCCCCCGCCTCACCCATGCCAGGGCGGAACATCCCAGTTCAGCCCTGGCGCGGGATGCGTCCAGCCACGCTCAAACGCCACCCTCCCCGTTTCCACCGCGTTGGCCAGCAGTTCAGCCAGCCCCACCCCATCGAGCGCCTGCGAAAGCGTCCCCCGTAACTCCACCGCCGCAAAGCCACACTCCATCGCCGCCACCAGCACCGACGGCGAAACGCACCCCGCGCGATAGATCACCGGAAAGTCCGGCCGATCGCCCAACAGATCCCCAAGCCTCGCCTCCGGCCCAAACCCCATATTCAGATCAGACGTGGAAAGCGCCGTCGCCCCCGCCTCCACCAAATTCCGCATCAACTCCGGATCAGATCCAAAGTCTGCCATCACCTTCATACCCTCCCCCATCAGGCGCTCGACCAAATCCGGCAACTCGTTCCGCCCCAGCTCCACTTCCAGTCCAATTCCCGTCACCCCCCGTTTTTCTTGCAGCCCCCGGGCCACCTCGACCACCTCCTCCAACCGTGTCGGACCGATTAACACCGGCAACAGGTGTAAACCGGCCTGGCTCGATGGCAGATCCATGACCGCCCGGGGAACCCCCAACCGGAAGGTCAAGGTTTGCGTTCCCGCCACCTCGACCACCTCATCGATCAACGCCTCCGGTTGGAGACTGTCCACATTCAGTATCACCCGGCTGATCGTTTCGTATCCAAGCAAGTCAAACATAGCTTTATCCTTCCTCAACAGGTTAGAGCGACCACTCCTCCATCACCCCTTCGGCGAGGTCATGATGCGAACCCTCGGTCATGAAATCCACGGCGATCGCGGCAAGCGCCGGTGAAACCAGCAAACCAAACCGGTTGAGCCCGTTGATCCGGATCAATCCCGGCTCCGGGAAAATACGTGGACAAGGCTCCGGCAGAGCTGGCCGGTGATGAACGCATGCCTCCAGCAACGTCGCGCGCCGCAACCCCGGATGCACCCAAGCGGCCGCCGCCAGCAACTCATCGATCACCGGTTGTCCAACCGGATCCTCCGACTCGCTCTCCACCGACGTCGCCCCGACAAGAATCCGGCGCCCCGGCCTCGGCACCAAAAACAAATTGAAACGAGGATGCATCACCCGCACCGGACGGGACAACCCCACCCCCGGAGCATGCAAGACCAGGCGCTCGCCTCTCACCCCCCGCAAGTTGGGTAAATCCGTACGAGCCCCCAGTCCCCGGGTATCGACCACCCAGTCCCCCTCAAACATCCCATCCCGCAAGACCACCCGCCCCGGTTCCAGACCCGACACCTCGGTTGACCAGTGGCACTCTACCCCCTCCTCCTCCAAACTACCCGCCAAGGCCGATAACAGGGCACGGTTGTCGAGATGCTGTTCGTGAGGAAAGAACAATCCTTCCCGAAACCGGTCGGCCAGCTCTGGTTCAAGATCGGCAATGCCCGCCCCATCGAGCGGCTCGACGACTTCCAAACCCGCCCCCCCCGCCACCGCCTGCCGATGTAGGGTTACCAGATCGCTTCGGTCCCGGGGATGAGCCAGCGCGAGCATCCCCAGATCGCCATGAAAAACCGGGGCCGACAATCCCTCCAGCCAATCCGGCCATGCTTCCAAACCAAACTGGCCAAGCCGGGTGACCACCGGATCCTGGCCGATCGCGCAATACGGACTGATCATTCCCAGGGCCGCCCACGTGCAGGTCCGCGTGCCTTCCCGGTCGCCCCGGTCCACCAGCCGAACCTGCCAACCCACCCGGGCCAGCGACAACCCGATCATCCGGCCAATCACTCCCGCTCCCACGACAATCGCGCGTGAACTCATATCATCACCCCGGCCATGACCAAACTCCCATCGAACGCAGGATCCACACGATCAGGCCCAGCACACAGAGCCCAAGAATCAACCCGAGAATTTTTACCTCCTCCGCATTGATCCCGAACCGTTCGTGGTAGAAACCCACCGCCCGTTTCCAGTGCCTGCGCTGAAGCGTGGGCAGACGGCAAACCGCCAGGCTCACCGTCACCGTGATCGCCAGCGACAGCGGAAAATAATAGATCTGATGAAGCAACCCTTGGGCTTTCACCGTCAATACCGTCCCGATCGCCAGCCCCGCCCCGATCAGCCATGCTTGGGTCTTAACCCGCCGGGTGAACATTCCCAGAAGGAACAACCCGAGGATCGGGGCGCTAAACAGACCCACAAAGGTCAAAAAGGTCTCCACAATGCCCTTGATCCAAAAATGGATAAAGATCGACAACAGGATGACAAAGATCCCCAGCCCGATCGTCGTCGCCCGCGCCAGGCCTACGGCATGGCTCCCCTCCCGGACGGAAGGAACCCGTACCACATCCCGCAGGGCCACCGCGGTCAGCGAATTCAACCCCGAATCCACGCTCGACATCGCCGCCGCAAACAATGCCGCCAGCAGCAACCCCGAAACGCCATTCGGAAGCTGGTGCAAGATAAAATACGGCAGCACCCGGTCCCCGGCGATTTCTTCGGGCAGCAACCCCGGATGAGCCTGATAATACACAAACAATCCGGTCCCGATAAACAACAGCAGACTTATGATGACCAGATCGGTCATCGCATTGAATCCAATCGCCTTCGCCACCCCCCGGGCCGACCTCACCGACATCAACCGCTGCACGCTCACCTGATCGACCCCGTAGTCGTACATGAGATAAAAAAAGTAGCTGAGGGCCACCGCCGCCGCCGTCATCTCCAACGGACGGAAGGACCAGTCGAACAGTCCCAGCCGTTCCTGCACGTGCGCGGTATGCAAAATCCCCGCCACCCCTCCTTCGACATTCTGAACCAGCAACGTCGCCACCCACACCGCCCCCCCGATCATGATGATGAACTGGGGAACATCCGTCCAAACCACCGCCGACATCCCCCCCAGCATGCAATACAACGTCGCCAAGGTTCCGATAAGAAGAATCGCCACCCAGATCGGAAGTCCCGCCACCACATGCAGGGCCAGCGAAGGCGCATAAATCACCGTGCCCAACCACCCCGTCCGGGCCAGCATGAACAACACCGCCGCCGCCCGCGATGCAAACACCCCGAACCGGTGCTCGATGAATTGATAGGACGTGGTCAAGCCCAACGACCGGTACACCGGATAGAAGACCACGATCAGAATCGGCGCGACCAAAGGACTCAACACCCCCACCACGAGCAGGGAAATATTCTCCCGGTAAGCAAGGCCGGGCAGACCCATAAAGGTCATCGCGCTCGTCACCGAGGCATACATGCTCATCCCCACCGCCAGCCACGGCAGGTTGCGCCCACCGAGGAAATAGTCATCGCCGCTGCGCTGCCTCCGGGCAAACCACACCCCAACCCCGATCATTGCCCCCACGTAACTTATCAGAATGACCACGTTCAGTGTCGTCAAGCCCATCGCTTACCCCTCCCCGACCGGTTGCCGACGCATCCGGAAATCGAAAATCTGGCTCTTGTGGTCGCTGAACCGGGTCGGCTTGAGCCGGTAATGTAGCGGCTCGATTCCCTCATCGAACCAAAGATGATCGATCGCATAGAGGGGAAATAGCGTGGGCCAGGAATACGGCCAGCCCGTTCCCGCCGCCTCGTAGGCATGCCGAACCTGTCCCCGCAGCGGACGAAGCGCGGTCGAATCCCGCACTGTATTGAAATCTCCGACCACCAACAAAGGATGACCGGTGCGGTTCGACGCGATCCACCCCGAAAGCAGGCGAAGCGGTCGATGCCGGTTCAGATTGGGCCGCGACACCATGTCGACATTGACCACCTCAAGGGGGCCATGCGGCGTCTCCACCACCACCGACCATGCCAGGCCCGCTCCCAGATCCATCCTCGCGCCCCGGCGGAGCGGGTAATGGGAGGCAAACGTCATCTCCCCCGCCGTCATGATGTATTTCATACCCAGGGCATAGTAAGCCATCTCCTCCATTTTAGAGACCCGGGGCGGCTCGGTAATCAAACACATGTCCGGAGCGTCCTCCGCCAACGTCCGCAAGATCGCCTCCGCCCCCATGATCCCGTGGGCCGTGTTCCAATGCACGATCCGCAGGGCATCCTCTGGCAGCTCGGCCGGAGCGCGATGCCACCGCGTATCCAGGACGAGGATCTTGAACATCCCCGCAAATGTGGTGGCAAACACAACAAGCTGAAGCACCCGGAACCGTCCCGGCAGGGTCAAAAACAACCACACCAGCGCGAACCCGATCACCGCTGGCGCGGGCACAAACGAAATCCACTGCGTCCATGGATGCGCGTCCTTGAACACCCACCCCAGCCACGCCAGCCCGCACACCAGCAACGCCATCGCCGCCCAACCGAGGTCAAATACCTTCAATGCCGTTCGGCAAAATGCTCTCGCCATCCGCTCGTCCCCTTAAAGCAGCGTCGCGGCGAGATCCGCGACCTCGGACCGGACCCCCCGGTTCAACACGATATGGGCGGCGATCGGTTGGCTCCGGAATTTTTCCACGATCGACGTCAACCCGTTGGACATGCTGTCCACATACGGATTGTCAATCTGGTAGATGTCCCCGGTCAGCACGATCTTGGTGCCCGGCCCCACCCGGGTCAGTACCGTCTTCGCCTCCAGCGGCGTGAGATTCTGGGCCTCGTCCACCACAATGAACTGGTTGGGAATGCTCCGCCCCCGGATGTAGGTCAACGGCTCGATCGCCACCCGGTCGTTCTCCTCGAACCCTTCGCGCCCGTGCTTGCTGTTTTTCTTCCCGTTGGCGATCAAATCCATCGCGTCGAAAATCGGCTGCATCCATGGATGCAGCTTTTCTTCCATCGTCCCCGGCAGATACCCGATATCCTTGCCCATGGGAATCGTCGGCCGACAGATCAGCATCCGCCGGTAGATTTTCACATCCATCGTCTTGTAGAGGGCGGCCGCCACCGCAAGCAGGGTCTTGCCCGTTCCCGCCTTCCCGATGATCGTAATCAACTTGATCTCGTCATTGAGCAGGGCGTCCATCGCGTAATGCTGCTCGCGGTTGCGCGGCTGCACCGGCTTGATTTCCTCCGGGGCCGGAAGCAGCGGCAGCAGCGAACCCGTCGCCGCATCGAACCGGGTCAGAACGGTGTGACTGGCCTCCGCCTCGTCCCGCAGCATCACATATTGGTTCGGGGAAAAAGCCGTTCCCTCCGGAACCAAAAAGCCCTGTTGCCGGAACATCTCCATCGCGTCCGGCCCCACCTCCCATTCGGTATGGCCAAGATAAAGCTCGTCCACATTGACCTGACCGGTTTCATAGTCCTCGGCTGGCAATCCCAATGCGTCCGCCTTGAGCCGCAAGTTGATGTCCTTGCTGACCATGATAATCGGCTCCCCCGCCGCCAGATTCTGAAGCTCCAGCGACACCTTGAGGATCTGGTCGTCCGCCGAACTCCCGCCAAGAATGTGATCCCGGTCCCCGGGAAAGGCGATCCGCAAGGTTCCCCCCCGCTCGAGGGTGATCCCTTCCGCGAGCCGCCCCCCCTCCCGCAAATGGTCGAGCATCCGCGAAACCTGCCGGGCGTTCCGGCCCAGCTCGGACTGGTCCCGCTTGAACCGGTCGATTTCCTCGATCACCTTCAAGGGAATCACCACATGGTTGTCCTCAAACTGATACAACGCATTGGGATCGTGCAGCAAAACGTTGGTGTCGAGAATGTAGGTTTTTTTCATAGGGAGAAGTCGGAGGGGTTCAGGCCGGGTAAACAATGCCGGCTCGACGGTTTCGTCCGGGCGGGCAGACAGCGACTGGAGGGCGTGGGCACTGCGAGGAGCATACGAAATCGACCCGCCGCGAAAAGTCCTTTTTTCCAAAAACCACCGATCTCCGCCGAACAGATTTCGGCGCTACGGTAAGTTGTCCCTATTTCGTAGCGCCCATATCCGATGGGCGCGATTTGGGACAGGATGTTATGGGTAAGGGTATTAGATTCCATGACATCCTTTGGGAATCCATGCCGCGAGCTGCCGGACCAGCTCAAACTGTGTCCGGCACCGGTCGAGGTTCTGGTCCGGCCGGGACGTAGCAAAGTACCTGTCCCCATCCAGATAGTCCGTGAGAAACCGGACTCCGGTTTCCAGCGTAATCGTTACCCCAGCCGGCAACATCCACGCCTCCTCGGCGCCGGTCAACGCCCCCTCCGCCCCCTCCCGGTACCCTTCGCACAACGCCTGAAGCAGCTCCGGATCAATTCGAACCTTGGACAGATCCCGCTCATCTTCCGCACCCCGGTGGGACGCCGTTCGAATCAGATCCCCGAGATCATACAGAGGCGTTCCCGGCATCACCGTATCAAGGTCGAGCACCGCCCGGACCCTGCCACTCTCGCGGTCGAACAACACATTGTTGAGCTTTGCGTCATGGTGGGCCACCCGGGCTGGAAGCCCTCCCGAATCGAGGACTGCCGCCAACCGTCCTGCCCGGTCGCGCCATGCCTCCACAAACGCCAACTCCTCCCGGCAAGCTCCCAGCCTCTCCACCGAGGCCCTTGATCGAGCCTCGTCAAGCCGCGCGAGCCTCGATGGCGTATCATGAAAACCGGGAAGAACCACCGCCCACGGCAAACGTGGCTCACCATCCAAACAAAACACGAACGCCGCAAACGCGCGGGCCGCCTCCCTCGCCCGTTCCGGTGTGTCGATCACCTCCAGGCAGTCCCCCTCCACCCTCTCCATCACCCGCCAGGTTCCCGACGCATCCTCCCGGAAGAGCTGTCCGGTTCGAAACCGGAAAACGGCAGGAATCCCCACCCCCATCCCCCGCGTCCGCTCAATCATCCATTCCAGATTCGCGGCCAGCGGGCGGCAATCCGGAAAAACCGTACGATTGATGCGTTGCACCACCAGAGTCCGCTCGACCCCCTCCTCCCGCGCCCTCACCTCGTAGGTTCGATGGATGTGACCCCGACCCAACCGCGACCACGCCTCCATCTCAAAGCGACCGGAAAGTTCGGCGACAACGGCCTTAAGCGCGGCGGCCTCCTCCATGCTTAGTCCCAAAGCGACTCCGGATAGATCCCCTCGCGGATTCGCCGCAGGATCCCCGCCGCCACCAATGGCTTGTCCTCACGGTAGGTGACTCCCAGCCAGGCATCCGGAGTCACCCCCACCTTCACCGTCGCCTTGCCCGAGGCCACCAACCCGTCGATCACCGCAGGCAGATAAAACTCTGCCCCCGGCTCGTCCCCCCGGGTCGCCAAAAACCCCGAAAAGTCTTGCTCCAGCGCCCCGAATAAACTCGGGGTGAACCCCCAGAAATTCATCGAGGCCACCGTATCCCCCGGCAACGGATGCCGCCCCCCCTCCGGATCGCGCCACACCCCGTGGTCCCCATCCCGCTCAATCGGACTTTTCTCCTCGATCGATTTCAGAAACCCGTGCCGGTCAAGATGGCAAATCCCTCGCGATACCGCCCCATGATCCGACAACGTATGCAGCAAGGGGAACCCGATCATCCCATAACTCATCCCATTCACATCCGCATGGCCCAGATGCAATGCAATCAACCGATACGCCATCGGCCCGTAAAAATCGTCCGCATTGATCACCGCAAACGGCCCCTTCACCGCCTCGCGAGCGGCCCATACCGCATGCCCCGTACCCCAAGGTTTCGTTCTCCCCGCGATCGCCTTCGCTCCCCGGGGAAGATCCTCCTGCTCCTGGTAGGCATAGTGGATGTCCATCCTCGGTTCGATCCGCCGCCCCACCGTGGCCCGGAATTCCTCTTCCATGTCCTTCCGGATCACCAGCACCGCCCTCCGGAAACCTGCCCTCAACGCATCATACAGCGAATACTCCAGCACAATCTCCCCGCGCGGGCCCACCGGATCCACCTGCTTCAATCCCCCGTAGCGGCTGCCCATCCCCGCCGCGAGAATCACCAGATCATACCCCGACGCTGACTGCCCATCCGTCATCTAAAACTTCTGCTGTTCAGGTTTCCGTGAATACACCCACGTGTAGTACGCCGCATGCCGAAGCCCCGACGCCGCCTCCTGATCGAGAAAAATCTTCACCACCGGGTGCAGTTGCAAGGCCGAGGCCGGCATGATGCTCGCTACCGGGCCTTCGATCGATTGGGCAAGCACCTCCGCCTTCTCCCGCCCAAAAGCCAACAAATTGATCTCCTTCGCCTCCAACAGCGTCCCGATCCCCATCGTCATCATGTAGCTCGGCACCAGGCCCTCTCCCCCAAAATCCGCGGCAAAATCTTGCCGTGTCCGGGGCGAAAGCGTCTTCGAGCGCGTCCGCGACCCCAATGACGACATCGGCTCGTTGAACCCAAGATGCCCCGCCGGACCGATGCCCAGCACCTGCAAGTCGATCCCTCCCGCCTCCCGGATCGCCTGCTCATAGGCTTCCGCCGCTCCATGAAGATCCTTCCCCGAAACATCCGGACAAACCACCCTCCCCGGATCGATGTTCACATGGTCGAGAAGATTGCTCTTCAACATCCCCCGGTGCGAGGCCGGGTGGCTGGCATTGATCCCCACGAATTCATCGAGCAAAAACAGCGTCACCCCGCTAAAGTCCAACCCCTCGTCACGGTGCATCCGGATCAACTCCTTGTACAGGAGTAACGGAGTCTGGCCCGAAGGAAGACCGAGACTGAGGTCCGGTTTCTTCTCGATCCGCTTTTTCAGATAACGCGCCGCCAGATGGCTTGCGGTCAGCTTGCTGGTTTGAATGATCACTTCCATGGCATGTTTCCGTTTGCGTCGCCGACGACTATAGCCCATCCCTCTCTCCGCGACATCATAAATCTGAACTACCTCGCGCTTATCGCCGCCGCCACCCGACGCTGTTCTTCTTCCTTCAGATAGGGCGACATCGGCAAGCTCAACCCCTGCGACGCCACCCGTTCCGCGACCGGAAAATCACCCCGCTTGTACCCCAAATCCGCAAACGCCCCCTGCAAGTGCAGCGGGACCGCGTAATAGGAAACCGACGGGATCCCCGCCGCCTTCAACCTTGCCCCGACCGCACCCGGATCTTCCACCTGAAGCGTATATTGAGCATACACCGAGGTATTGCCCTCCGCGATCTTCGGCGTCACCACCCCCGGCAACCCGGAAAGAAGCGCATTGTACCGCTCCCCCACCTTCCGTCGCAGGTCGCACTCCGCCGGAAACAATCGCATCTTCTCGATCAGCACCGCCGCTTGCAGGGTATCGAAACGGCCATTGATCCCCACGATCGGATGTTGATGTTTCACCTTCTGCCCGTGTACCCGGATCTGCTTCATCGTCTCCGCGAGCCGGTCATCCGGGGTAAATACCGCTCCCCCGTCTCCATATCCTCCCAACGGCTTCGTCGGGAAAAACGACGTACACCCGATCACGCTCAACCCGCACGACCGCTTCCCATAATGGGTCGCCCCGAAACATTGGGCCGCATCTTCGATCACCGGAATCCCGTGCTTCTCCGCGATCGCATTGATCCGGGTCATATCCGCGCACTGGCCGTAGATTCCCACCGGCATAATCGCTTTGGTCCGGGGGGTAATCGCCTTCGCCAGTTCATCCGGATTCATATTCATCGTATCCGGCTCGATATCCACAAACACCGTCCGCGCCCGCAGCAAGGCAATCACTTCCGCCGTCGAAATCCACGTGTAAGGCACCGTGATCACTTCGTCACCCGGGCCAATATTCAGGGCCATCAATGCAATCAATAGCGCATCCGTTCCGCTCGCCACGGTAATCGCATGCTTGACCCCCACATACTCCGCAAGGTCATCCTCCACCTCCTTGATTTCCGGGCCGAGAATGTATTGCCCGTGATGAAGCACCCGGTCGATTCGTGCTTCCACCCCCGCCCGGATCTCCCGAAGCTGCATGTGCAAATCGATAAATGGCATTGCCGCCGGAACCGGCGGCTCGCTCAGATAGCCATCCATCGAAATCGTTTGATCCGGGTAAGCCTTCAACCATTCCGGACAGAGCGTAAGCACCTTTGACACCCCCGGCAAACGTTCCAACCCCGCCGCCAACTGCAACCACTCGCCCTCCGGTTCGAACGCCAGCGGTCCTTCCCCCGAACAAGCCGCCAGCCATTGCACGTCCTTCAGAAGATCCCTCAAACGCCCCGCCGCTGTCGGCCCCGCTTTATCCTGAAGCACCCGGGCCCCGCCCGCATAGACCCAGACCTCATCCCCGGCCTCCACCGCGCGCGTTAACACACGGCTTAAAGCCTGATCCCCTTCGGAACCGGAGTTCAGGGCGGACAAAATAACATCATTCGCTAAAATAAGATTCATAACAATTCCATTTCGTAGGTGATAAGTGGGACGCGGACGATGCCACATCTTAACGTTTTCGCGGCCTCATGCTTGTTGGTCCATAAAGGAGAGTAGTTGGGTAACAAAGTCCCGGAAATCGGCAGGACCGGCCAAGGCAATTGCATGGACAATGGTCCAATCAATTTCCTGATACGATTCCGGTTCATGCCACAAATCGGTCCCTTCGCTCCTTCATCATCCGCCGTACATAGGGCATCATATCCGCTTGATTGAACAACATCCTGCTGATCAGGTCGCCATAGAGCTCATGATCGCGAACAAACACCAAAACACCAGTGGTCAGGGCTTGATGAAGTATCACGCCTGATACTGCTTGCAGATCCAGTACATCGACCTCAACACCGAGCCCTCGAACCAACGCCTCCTGGATCGACATACGCTTCTCCGCCCCAAGTCTCTCGCGGGCCGCCACCGCAACATCCAAATCGCTGCCCCGCCGCAATCGGCCCGCAGCCGCCGATCCATAGACAAGGCACACCTGAATGTCCGGAAAGTTCGCCAGTTCCTCTGAGACGTCTCGCGATATCTCTGGAGATAGGCCTGATGCTTGAGATCCACTGCTCATGCCGCCCATCCTATCCAGACTCTTCACCCCCGACAAGAGCAGACCTCGTCACAGATCATTAGGGAGATATGCGTGTAAAAGTGCATGTAGGATGAAGCCGTATCCTCTCCTTCATCCTCCTACACGTACGTTTACACCCCTCATCTCCGATCCCATTCCGCGTCCCTCCGCGCCTTCCGTAGTTTCTTCCTCCCATCCGTGTTCAGACCACGTTTGAGATAAAGTTCCCTCCAGAGGCGGGCAGGCAACACAAAGCTTGAGGTTCCGCCTACGCGGCGGATAAGCAGGTCTCATGTCTCATACCAGCCCCGACTACTTTAAGGTATAAAGAAACGTTTCTTTGCGAAATTTGGAGGGTCGAGCTCC
>DAOLCW010000086.1:0-13033 GCA_035327665.1 Kiritimatiellia bacterium | reverse complement strand
CGCCGCCCCGCCCCCCGCCACCACCACGCGAAACCGATGCCTTCCCGCCTCTTCCTTCATCACATCCATCCCGCGCTTTCAATCCCCTCGACAACCAACCAACCCATCATCCCCCACTGCAACCACATCCCGCCCCGCACCCTCCCGAAAAATCCTCGCTCCGTGGCACACGCCCCAGCTCGAACGTCTTCCGCACATAATCCCCGATCGTCGCCTCGATCTTATGCATACTGCGCTGCGCCGAAATAAACGCCGCCGCCACCTCCAACCCCATAAATTCCTCCTCCTCTCGCCGAAACGACTCCACCTCCTCATCCGAAATCGCAATCCCCCCCTCCTGCTTCGCCCTCAACTCATCCTGCAAATCGCACAACCGCTCATAGCGGCCCCGCGCCTCCGGATCCTTCAGAAAATCCACAATGTCCTGCTTCATCTTCACATACCCCGGCTGATCCAGAATCGTCTGGCAAAGCTCCATCGTCTTCTCAATCACTGGTGACTGTTCCGCAATCGGTAATTTAATCATAACAACCTCGTCTCCTCACCTATCGCTTCTCCGGATCCGTTTCAACATCCACCGGAAAAGCCGTTCATGCACCCCTGCGGGCGCCATTCTAAAACCAGGAAATGCCACTTGACGGCATCCCTCCTACAACGTAGGCAATACATATGTCCGTAAACCCCGACAATGTCAAAAACTTGCCGCACATCCTGCGCCTCCTCGACGACGAATCCCCCATCGTTCGTACCGCCATCACCCGCCAACTCACCGAATTCGGCGTGGGACTCGAACCCCTCCTCGACCGCCTCCCCGCTCCCCCCACCCAACATCAGCGCCATCTTATCCGAAACCTCCTCGCCCCCCTCCGGCGTGACGCCCTCAAGCAAGCCTGGACCCAAACCCTGACCATCAACAGCGACTTCGACCTCATCGAAGCCGCCTATCAAGCCCTCGCCGACTTCTTCAATCCCCCCTCCGACGCCCCCCCACTACCCCAACTCCTCGACCAACTTGCCCAACAATACCGCCCCCTACCCGACCAATCCCAACCCGCCTCCCTCGCCCACTTCATCTTCAAAACCGCCGGCTTCCGCGGCGCCTACGCCGACTACTACCGCCCCGAAAACAGCGACCTCGTCCACGTCATACATCATCGACGCGGCATCCCCCTCTCCCTTGCCACCCTCCTCATGCTCGTCGGCCGGCGCCTCGGCATCACCATGGACGGCGCCAACTTCCCCGGCCATTACCTGGCCCGCTTCCGTATCCGTCGCGACCTTTACTTCATCGACGGCTTTGACGGAGGCAAAATCCTCACCGAAGCCGACCTCATCGCCATGCATGGCGAAGCCATACGTCCCACCCTCCGTGCCAAATTCAATGGCCGCGTCATTCTCGACCGCATCCTTCGCAACCTCAATCAAGCCTATCGCAAGCTCGATCAGCTCGAAGATGCCGACCTCATCAACGACCTCATCTCCCTCACCCGCTCCCCCAACCACGGGGTCAGCCCTTAAAAACCAAATCCAGCCCGCTCTAACCCACGGGGTCGACCCTTAAAAACCAATTCTAGCACCTCACTGACACCAAGCATGTGGCATAAAATCGGCGCATCTCCTTCAGAATCAAACCCTTTTAAAAAAACTACTAGAATTGGTTTTTAAGGGCTGACCCCGTCTCAGCGGTCGATAAGTCGGATCTCAAGGGATTGGATGGATACCCTTCCCGGCCTCCGACCGAGATGCAAGGTCAATAGACCCTGACTGTCTGGATCGACGATCGCCCACGTTACCTCGTGGGTCCCTTCCGGAACGGTCATCGGAGTGGCCCTTCTCCCATACCCCCCCCAAGTATCCGGGCTTGAGCTTTCCCATGACATCGAAACATCGATTCGCTCCATGGCCTCAAGACGCCAGCGAATGATCGGAAGCCTTGTCCCCACCGAGGCAGGAACCGGCATTTTCACCGAAGGTCCACCCTGCTCGTTGACCACCCAAACGCCATCCTCGCCAAGCTCAAGTCGAGATCCCGGCCCTGCTTCCAGCCCGGGAAACCCACCGGAAGAGCCCAACACCCGGCCCGGTTCCGCCCGGTCGAATCGTTCTCGAACCGCAAACCGCTCCATGTCAACCGGATACCTTCGACCCTTCCGGAACGCCCGGTCGGCAATGATCTGTAGCACGACATCCGGCTCGGTCCGACCAATCAGCCCCATATCAAACCCTGTCCTCGCCCACATGTAATGAGCCGAGGAAAAATGTTCGGACAGGTAAGGAACCAAGAATACCGTAAACGAGTCGCGAAGAATGCCGGCCTTCGGCAGCCCCGGATCATCCACCCGGGAAATCAGCTCCGCCATGTCCCCCTCGCCCAGTGCCTCGATTTCCGCCTGCAAGGGCTTTACCGGATTCATAAACACCCAGGTCTGACGAAACCGATCATGGAGCCGCATCATCAACGCCAAATCGCCCCCTGTCCCGATCTTTTCTTCACGAACAAACCCCTCCTCTGGCATCGGCTCCATTCCCGGCACCATCATACCCAGCCGCTTCACGATTTCCCGGTATCCCACATACGCCCCGAATGGATTCCAATGCGTATCCCCCTCAAAGTACACCGGAGCCACCTCCTTGGCCGCAATCAACGCCGGGGTCAAGTCCACCACCGGTACATCCGTGCGCTCCACCAGATGCCGCCGTATTTGCTCAATGACCGGCGGTCCCAACCTCGTGTAGGCCCTCGGAAAATGTTCGGGATACACCGTCTCCTTGGCCGGCACCAGCACCACCACATGGTCCCGGCCATGCGCCCGCAACCAATCGTGCTGGTTCTGAAAGCTCCACCGCCAACGCTCCAGCTCGGCAAACGAAAGCGGGGGAATCCCCCGAAAATCCGCGATCGGATCCCCGTCATCCGCCGCCCGGCCATCATAAAACAACCACCCGTGACGCCCCACGATCACCCGGTCCGAAGGCGACGTCCGCAACCCGAAATACAGCAACCAGCTATGCCCCCGGATCAAAGACTCCCGGAACCCAAAATGATCCGCGAGATACGCATCCACCCGCCGCGGAAACTCCCGAAACTCCTTGCGTTCCCGGGGAAACCCCGGCTTTGCTGCCAGCTCACGCTTCTCCGTCTCCACCGCCGAAAGCGGATCCCGCCCCGAGATCAAGCCCGGCCAAGGGGCAATCATCGCTACGAGGAACATCCCCGACACCACCAACTTGCTCCATGCCCGTTCCCCGCCCATCGACTTAAAACCGGAAGTAGATGAATGGATTATGCGTACCCGCCGCCAGCTTCATCATGCAAAACAACAGAATCGCTCCCAGAGCCACCAAAATCCCCGCCTGTCGCGCCACCGACACCACCGGGCGGCCTTTCTCCTTACCCTCCAACCACTCCCCGATCTTCACCAACCACGGCGTTGACCCGAGGAGCGCCGCCACCAACACCACCAGAATCTCCCCGTTAAAATAAGCCCCCGGAACATGCAAGCCCCCCGGAGCCGTTCCGAATCCGAACATTGCCCGGTAAAACTTCCCGGCATGAACCAGGTCATCCGTCCAGAAAAACACCATCGTCGTCAACACGATGAAGATCAAATACACATGACCGAACCAGGTTTGAAACAAAGCGATCCGCTTGATCCGCACCATTCGCTCAATCACCAGAAACACCGACTGATACGCCCCGAAAAAGAAAAAGTTCCACGTTGCCCCGTGCCACATCCCGCACAAAATGAACACGATCATCAGGTTCGCATACGCCCGCTTCCGGCTGCACCGGTACCCCCCCAATGGCGTGAACAAGTAATCCCGGAACCACGTCGACAGCGAGATATGCCAACGCTGCCAGAATTCCGTCAACGACTTCGAAATATAGGGATAATTGAAATTGATGTTAAACTGGAATCCGAACATCCGGCCCAAACCGATCGCCATGTCCGAATAGCCCGAAAAATCAAAATACAACTGCAGAACCGCATAAATAATTCCCTGCCATGCGATCGCCGCCGACAGCTCATCCCCCGGCAGGCCAAAGATCAAATCCGATTGCTCCCCCAGCGTATTCGCGATCAGCATCTTCTTGCCCAAACCGATGATGAATAGCCTCACCCCCGAGGCAAACAAATCCAACGTCACCACACGCTTGACGATTTGCGCCGCAATATCGTGGTAGCGGACAATCGGACCCGCGATCAACTGCGGGAAGAGCGAGATGTACAAAGCGATATCCACAAACCGCCGCTGGGCCTTCACCTGACCACGGTACACATCCACCACATACGACATCGCCTGAAACGTGAAAAACGAGATCCCCAGCGGCAAATGCACCGGTCCCAGGCGGATCGTTGGCATCCCTGCCGCCGCCAGCACCACATCCGCATTGTCCGCCAGAAAATTCGCGTACTTGAAGTACATCAGCAACACCAGGTTGCCCGTCAGTCCCACCCACAATCGGAACAGCCTTACCCGGCGCTCCTCCACCATTTCGATCCAGATCCCCGCCCCGTAATTGATCAGGATCGAGACCAACATGATCGCCACATACTCCAGTTCGCCCCAGGCATAAAACAAAAGGCTGGCCATCAACAGCAGCAGGTTCTTCCCCGGCTTGGGCATCAACCCATACGCCAGAAGAACCAGCGGCAAAAAACCAAACAAGAATGTGACAGAACTAAAAACCATAATCTCGCTCTACCCGGCCCCGCTCATAACCCCACCGAACAAACCACGAGCTTCTACCAAAAACCTGTCACTTCCGCAATTGCTTCCCCCCTCATTGCGGGATGAATCACGAGCACGTTGTTTTCGCGACCTTCAGCATTCAATCAAGCGGCGGTACCCTCAGAGCGGCCAAGCGCCCCCGCCTCACCCTGCGCCAAAGGCCACCTTTCTACCTGCCTATCAAAGAGATACAAATTAATTGTCAATTATTCCTCACCTAGACTTGACCAGCCTCACAGACTAAACGAACATAGCCAATCTGGTTATCAACAGGTTATCCACACCTCCCAATCGGCATGAATTATCAAGGCAACATGGCAACTCCTTCTCTACCCGACAATCAAAGAGAAGAACCTCCACGGTCCATTTCCAAAGAGGAATTGAACCAACTCCCCGTCCGCGCCTACGACGGCCCCGTCCACGTCATTCGCGACCAGGAACAGCTACTCCACGCCCTCGACACCCTCAACCGCGAAACCTTGCTCGGCTTCGACACCGAAACCCGACCTGCCTTCCACAAAGGCGTCTCCTATCCTCCCGCCCTCCTCCAGCTTTGTGGCCGGACCTCCGCCTACGTCTTCCAACTCCTCCAACTTAACGATTTGGCCCCCCTCATCCGCCTCCTTCAAAACCCCGACATCCTCAAAGTTGGCATCGCCCTCGCCGACGACCTCAAACAACTTCGTGCCGTCTATCCCCTCGAACCCGCCGGCTTCATCGAAGTCGGCGACATGGCCCGCCAGTTCAACCTTCATCAGACCGGGCTCCGCACCCTCGCCGGGCTGCTCCTCCGCTTCCGGGTTTCCAAGCGCGAGCAACGCTCCAACTGGGCCATCCCCACCCTCACCCCCTCCCAAATCACCTATGCCGCCACCGACGCCTGGGTCAGCCGCGAGCTTTACCTTTACTTCACCGAGCGCTGGGGCTCCCGGCCGCCGCCCTCGCCAGTCGATCTCCAACCGCCCGGCCAAGACCCGACCCGGGAACCTTCTGGCAATAAATCCGGTTCGCGCCGGCCGCGTCGCAGGCGCGCAAGAAACCATACAACCGCCTCGCATACCCCTCGACATTCCCGCAAACCTGCCGACGCAGGAACCTCAACTCCGCCGGCGCCTCCACCAGGCCAAGGTAACCCGCCCGCCTAGCCGCCCCTGCCGGGATCTCCTCCGGCCCCTCCACCAGCACCACCTCCGCCCGCGGAGCATAATGCCGGTACTTCATCCCCGGACTCCGCGCCACGCCCTCCGCATCCACCCCCTCTCCCACGCGAATTCCCGGCGCCACCCCCCGCAACTTTTCCACCGTCACCCCGCCCACCCGCAACACCACCGGCGGCGAAACCGTGCAATCCACCACCGTCGACTCCACCCCGATCCGAACCACTCCACCCCTCAAAATTCCATCGATCCGCCCCTCCAGATCCTCCCAAACATCCTCCCACCGCGTCGGACTCGGCCGCCCCGACCGGTTCGCCGACGGCGCCGCCACCGGCACCCCGCACAACCTTAAAAACTCCCCGCCCACCTTGTGGTCCGGCATCCGCACCCCCACCGTGTCCAGCCCCGCCGTCACCACCTCCGGAATCCGTTTCCCCTTCGGCAACACCAGCGACAGCGCCCCCGGGAAAAACGCCTCCATCAAACGTTCCGCCACCTTCGGTACCCGTCGCGCCACCTCTCCGATCCACCCCGCATCCCCCACATGCACAATCAACGGATTATCCCCCGGCCGCCCCTTCGCCTTAAAAATCTTCCTCACCGCCTCCTCGTTCCACGCCGACGCCCCCAGCCCGTACACCGTTTCCGTAGGAAACGCCACCACCCCTCCCGCCCGGATCAACTCCGCCGCCACCCCCGCCGAGCGCGTCACCCTTGTCTTCACCCCATTCCCTCCCGCGCATTCACCATCCACCCCGAAAAGCCTTCCAGAAACCGCACAAACCCCGGCAAATGCTCCTCCGGAAACCCATACCGTTCCCCCGCCGACTCCAGCACCTTCAAAAAACATCCCAACCACACCTGCCGCGCCGCCTCATCAATCACAAACGGCAAATGCCTTGCCCGCATCATCGGCGGACCATACCGCTGCGCATACAACGGCGGACCTCCCAACACCCCCACCAGAAACGCCCCCACCTTCTCCGACGCCTTTCCCATATCCTCCGGAAACATCCCTCGAATCGCCGACTGCTCCAGCTCCCCGTAAAAATCCCGGCACATCCGGAAAATCGCCTCCTCCCCCATCCGCCCGTAAATCTCCCGGCTCGGAGAGATCTCCTGCGGCGGCCCCCCCGGCGGAACGTAAATCGAATCCGGATCCCGCATCACAGCGACATCATAAACACGCCGATCACATCCGCGATCGCCTGCGTTTGCGTTTCCGGCAGAATCAACGCCGGGTTGTCCCCCGGCTGAACAAACGCCTCCGGCTCACCCGCCCCGTCCCAATACGACCCGAACTGCGTATGATTCGCCCCCGCCACCGGCACCAGCACCACACTCCGTGGCAACAGCGAAAGCGACCTCGCCACATCCGCCGGCGTCGTCAAACCATCCTCCGACCCAAAAATCGAAATCACCGACAACCCCGACCCCGCCAGATTCCCTTGCCTCGACGGATACGACCCCAGCAACACCACCCCCCGCAACTTCTGAGGCCTCCCCCCACCCCCCGCAACTTGCGCCGCCGCCACCCCGCCCAGCGAATGTCCCCCCACCGCCCACCGCTCAATGTCCCCGTAAAATCGCACAATCGGATTCACCCACCACGTCCCCAAAATCGCCAGATCCAACGGCGGCTTCACCACCACCACCCGGTACCCCTTCGCCGCCACCGCCCGTGCCAACGGCGCATACGACCGGAAATCCACAAAGCCCCCCGGATACAAAATCAAACCCTTCGACGCCCTCACCCCCACCGGATCAAACACCGCCACCGAATTCAGCACCACCTCCACCCGCACCGACCCATCCGAAACCAGCGCCTCCAACGCCTCCGGTTTCGGCACAAACGACGCCGGAAACCCCACCTGCCCCTGCGCCCCCAACCCGCACCCCAACCCAATCACCCAAACCAGCATCCAACGTTTCATCATCCACTCCCTTCACACAACATTCACCGCCCCATTTCCAAACCTTGGAAAACCACCCTCTCCCCGTTTCCAAACCTTGGAAACCAAAACGCCCCGGTTTTCCAAGGTTTGGAAACCCGGGGCGCCTCAACCATCACACTTACAGCACCAGCCCCGAATCCGTTACCGCCCCTTCCGAGGCCGACGCCACGTGCGCCGCATACTTCGCCAGCACCCCCCGTGTGTAACGCGGTTTCGGCTTCTTCCAAGCCTTCAATCGCTTCGCAATCTCCGCCTTCGTCAGGCCCAGGTTCAGCTCCCGCTTCTCCGCATCAATCGTAATCGGATCCCCGTTCTTCACAATCGCCAGCGGTCCCCCCACATACGCCTCCGGCGTGATGTGCCCCACCACGAACCCATGGCTACCTCCCGAAAAACGTCCATCCGTAATCAACGCCACATCCTTGCCCAGCCCCGCACCCATCACCGCCGACGTCGGAGAAAGCATCTCCCGCATCCCCGGACCGCCCCGCGGCCCTTCCGAACGGATCACAATCACATCCCCCTTCTTCACCTTGCCCGCGAGAATCGCCGCCAGCGCCGTCTCCTCCGACTCATACACCTTCGCTTTCCCCGAAAACCTCAACCCCTCCTTGCCCGAGATCTTCGCCACCGCTCCTCCCGGAGCCAGATTCCCCTTCAACATCACCAAGTGCCCATCCTTCTTGATCGGATTGCTGAACGGACGAATCACCTGCTGACCCTTCGGGTACGGCTTCGCATCCTTGATGTTTTCCCACAGCGTCTTGCCCGTCACCGTCAGACACGAGCCGTCCATCAACCCTTCCTCCACCAGCATCTTCATCAACGGCACCGTTCCCCCGATCTTCACCAGCTCCGCCATCACAAACTGCCCGCTCGGCTTCAAGTCCGCCAACACCGGCGTCCGCTTCCCGATCCGCGTGAAATCATCCAGCGTCACCTTCACCCCCGCCGCATCCGCCATCCCGATCACATGCAACACCGCATTCGTCGAGCCACCCAACGCCATCACCAGGGCAATCGCATTGTCAAACGCCGCCTTCGTCAAAATATCCTGCGGCCGGATCCCCCGCTTGATCAGGTTCAACACCGCCTTCCCGGCCTCCTTGCAATCCTTCACCTTCGCCGGCGAAATCGCCGCCTGCGCCGAACTGTTCGGCAGGCTCATCCCCATCGCCTCAATCGCCGACGCCATCGTATTCGCCGTATACATCCCCCCGCACGACCCCGGACCCGGAATCGAACACGCTTCAATCTGCTTCAATTCCTTGTCGTTAATGTCTCCCCGCGCATGCGCTCCCACCGCCTCAAACACCGAAACAATGTCCACCTTCTTCCCCTTGTGAATACCGGGAAGAATCGTTCCCCCATACACAAACACCGCCGGACGGTTTAACCGCGCCATCGCCATCAGGCACCCTGGCATATTCTTGTCGCACCCCCCGATCGCCACCAACCCGTCAAACGCCTCGCACCCCGCCACCGTTTCAATCGAATCCGCAATCACCTCCCGCGACACCAGCGAATACTTCATCCCCTCCGTCCCCATCGAAATCCCGTCCGAAATCGTGATCGTATTAAAAATCACCGCCTTGCCCCCCGCGTCATCCACCCCTTTCGCCGCATGACGCGCCAGCTTGTCGATGTGCATATTGCACGGCGTCACCATGCTCCACGTCGACGCAATCCCCACCTGGCTCTTCCGGAAATCATCCCGGCTGAAGCCCACCGCATGCAGCATCGCCCGGCTCGCCGCCCGCTCCGGACCCTCCGTGATCTGAGAAGAATGACAACGGTGAAGGCTGCAACCAGCCCCTTGGGAAGATGACTTCGACGACGATTTCATAAGGTAAACTCCATGTCTTGATGTTTGACAACACTATCCCGTGAAGCCATGCTCCTCGTCAAGCTTCAGGGTGGACTACATAATTCACCCATGGTCAACCGGGGAAAAGTCTTATGTCGACAGGATCTTCAGCACGTCGTTGGATTGCCATCATCGCAACCTTGGGCCTTCTCGCCGCGTGCAGTCCACGCGAAACCATCGAGGAAGAAACCACCACCGCTCCTCCTCGCCCCCCCGAAGTCATGGCCCAGATCGCCCTCCCCGAACCGCCCACCCTCTACCCGCAACCCGACCGCCAACGCCTCTTCAGCGAACAATTCCAAGGCTACTTCGGATTATTCGAACCCCCTCGTCAAAACAGCGCCATCATCCTCACCCTCCGCAATGGCGATGTCATCATGGGCAACCTCTTCGGTCTTACCCCCAGCAACCTCGTCGTCAACACCACCGCCCGCCAGCTCGTCACCATCCCCCGCACCGACCTCTCCGAACAAAGTGAGCGCCAAGTTTACCGCGAAGCCTTTGCCGCCAGCCTTGCCCGCACCGCCATCGACGAAAACCTCCCACAGCCTCCCCTCGACACCCTTCTCGCCCCCCGCGCCCAAAACCCCGAACCCCGCACCATGCTCTTCGAACAAGGCATCCTCCGCGCCGGACCCGGCTTCCACTTTCGACCCATCGAAGAAACGCCCCTTCTCCGCGGCGCTCGCATCTTCGCCCTCGACGAACGCGACGGATGGATCCTTGCCGCCATGACCCCCAATGCCACCCGCGGACTCGGCTGGATCCAAAAACCCCTCTCCTTCCCCGCCGACCAGCGCGACGGCGCAATCCTCACCCGCGAAATCGAAAACCTCCTCAACACCGGATTCATCTCCGGTGTCGACCACGAACGAAACCTTGCCCAAGTCAACCTCTTCCGTTGGCGCATCGCCTCCCCCGAAATTCAGGAAGGCAGCAGCCGCCTCCTCGCCTTCTACATCGGACACAAACGCGGAAGCGGACGCAACTGGGTCGATATCGTCGACGACCAAAACGGTCAGCGCCTCGCCAACTACAGCGAATCCCGCGGCTTCCGCACCTTCTAGCCCTGAGCAAGGCGCGAAGCGCCACGTCGAAGGGCTAGCCCGGAGCATACCGCGCCCCAAAGAAAAACCCGCTTCCAGCCGGTTCCCCCTACCTTTCCAGAGGATTCCCCGACCTTCGGGGCTGCACCAACCCTCGCGGCTCGACCCGTACACCACCCCCCGCAACTTCCTCCACCGCTGGAAACAGACTAAACGGTACCACCATCGACTTCGCAGGCAGGGGCGAAAGCAACGAAAACATCAGCTCCAGATCGTTGTGGAGAAAAAACAAATCCAGCTCCTGCAAACGCCCCCCTTTTAGAACCATCCTATTCTCCGCCCGGCTCACTCTCCTCGCCACATCATTCGTCGTTCCTTCCCCGTCAGCCTCTCCTCCCCCAACGACACCGGAAGGCTTTACCACCCCATTCGTTCCCTCACCCCCCGCAACCTTTGGTGTGGCGAAGTCCTTCGAAGGCGCAGACGGCTCAACCAACCGGAAAAGCTCCTGAATCGCCTCCACCGGAAAATCCTCCTCGCCTCCCGCCGGTCCTGTCGCGACCGTGATCAGTACGCAAGCCGCCAGCCCCGCCCTCGCAACCCATTCATGGATGAAACAACCGCTCATTACGACACCACCCGCCTCTAACGTACCCAACCCGCACATCCCCGGCAAGGCGCTCTTCATCGCCACCCTTCATCGGATACCACCGACCCCCTTCCTTCCCCGTCTCATCGAATATATACCCCGCCCTCCCTTTCGTGTACGTTCCCCGTAACGCCCGCGCCAAGGAGCAAGCATGACCCATTGCCCAACCCCCATCCTTCACCTCCTCATCACCCTTTACCTCGCCTTCGCCCTTCCCTCCGCCGCCACCCTCATTGACCACCGCATCGACACCTCCTCCCTCGGTGCCACCCTCGACGGAACCATCTCCCCCAACGAGTACGGCCCCGCCAACTCCTACACCTTCTCCGGTGGCGGTGCCGGCTTCGGCGGCCAATTCGGACAAGCCACCCTCCACATGAACAGCGACCCCACCTCCCTCTACATCGGCTTCTCCAACCTCGGCGTCCCAACCGACGCCAACCAATACCTCATCTACTTCAATACCCGCCCCGGCGGCCTCCAGCCCAACGGCCTCGACATGGACGACTCCACCGACGACGGCCGCGCCAACCTCACCCGCATGACCCGCGACGGCACCGAAACCGTCACCTTTCAAGACGGCTCCTCCTCCGGCGCCCCCGACTTCGCCCTCCTCTTCAACAACCGCCCCTCCCCCGACGGCTTCGCCGCCCTCTTCGAACTCCGCCCCGCCGGCCAGCTCCACGAACTCATCTCCCACGAAAACGCCGGACTCGGCACCACCACCGTCGAATTCAAACTCCCCCTCGCCGCCCTCGGCCTCCCCGGCGGCGGCGCTGTCGACTTCGCCGCCTTCAATATCAGCGGCACCGGTTGGCTCTCCAACGAAGGCTTCCCTAACCCCAACCTCCCCTCCAACCCCGGCTTCTCCGAAAACACCACCCTCGTCTTCTCAAACTTTCACCGCTTCACCACCTTTCAGGCCGGCCCCCAGATCGGCCTCACCGGCCGCGTCCCCAACCTCACCATCAACCTCCCCCCCACCCCGCCCCCCGAAGCCCTCGGATCCTTCATCCTCGAAGACGCCTTCCCCCTCAACTTCGACACCCCCATGTGCATCCGCACCCCGCCCGGAGAAACCAACCGCCTCTTCGTCGCCGAACGCGCCGGACGCATCCGCGTCATCACCAACCTCGCCAACCCCAACCTCACCACCTTCCTCGACATCTCCACCGTTGTGGACCAAGCTGGCGAAGGTGGACTCCTCGGCTTCGACTTCCACCCCGGCTACACCACCAACCGCTTCCTTTACGTCAACTACGCCATCACCACCTCCACCCCCCTCGGCAACGGCTTCCACATCCGCCTCTCCCGCTTCCAAACCTCCCTCTCTAACCCCAACTTCGTCGACCCCAACACCGAACAGGTCCTCATCACCCAATTCCACCGCGCCAACAACCACAACGGTGGCGACCTCCACTTCGGACCCGACGGCTACCTCTACCTCGCCACCGGCGACGAAGGCCAAAGCAACGACAACTTCAACAACGGACAACGCATCGACGGCGGCTTCTTCGCCTCCATCCTCCGCATCGACGTCGACAAGCGCCCCGGCAGCCTCCCCCCCCAACCCCCCCCCCCCCCCCCCCCCCCCCCCCCCCCACACCCCCCCCCCCCCCCCCCCC
>DAOLCW010000085.1:0-13041 GCA_035327665.1 Kiritimatiellia bacterium | reverse complement strand
AGTTGGTTTCCAAACCTTGGAAATGGAGGGGGTTTTGGTTTCCAAGGTTTGGAAACGGGGGCGGGGGGGATTAAGATTAAGATTAAGATTAAGAGGAGGAGGGGGGGGGGATGACAATGGCTTGCGCCGGGGGCGGGGGCAGGGTACACATACGGGTTCATTTTTTGCGTTTTACGGAGATTGTTTATGACCCTTGCTCGTTGGACCCGACAACTGATTCCCACGCTTCGCGAAGTGCCGCAGGAGGCGGAGATTCCCAGCCATCAATTGATGCTGCGGGCGGGATTGATCCGCAAATTGAGCGGGGGTCTCTATACGTTTTTGCCGCTGGGGTTGCGTTCGCTGCGGAAGGTGGAGGCGATCATCCGGGAGGAAATGGACCGGGCGGGGGCATTGGAAATCTTGATGCCGGCGCTTCAGCCGCAGGAGATTTGGGAGGAGTCGGGACGGTTTGAGGTGCTGAAGCATGTGATGTTCAAGATGAACGACCGGCAAAACCGGGCGATGGTACTGGGGCCGACGCATGAGGAGGTGGTGACGGGCCTGGCGGCGAACGAGATCCATTCGTACCGTCAGCTTCCGTGTAATTTTTATCAGATTCAGACGAAATTCCGGGATGAAATCCGGCCGCGGTTCGGGTTGATGCGGGCGAAGGAGTTCATCATGAAGGATGCGTATAGCTTCGATGTGAGCTGGGAGGCGGCGGACGGCAGCTACCAGGCGATGTATGATGCGTATGTTCGGATTTTCGAGCGATGCGGTCTTCGCACGAAAATCGTGGAGGCGGATACGGGGGCGATGGGCGGGTCGTCGTCGCATGAGTTTATGGTGCTGGCTTCGGCGGGGGAGGATGGGCTGGTGGAGTGTTCGCATTGTTCGTATGCGGCGAATCTGGAGCGGGCGGAGTTGCGGGCAGTGGCGGGAGTGGCTTGGGGGGATGGGGAGGCGTTGCCGGAGAAGGTGGCGACGCCGGACCAGCGGACGATCGAGGAGGTGGCGGCGTTTCTGAAGGTTCCGGCGGCCCGGTTGATCAAGACGCTGGTTTACCTTGCGGACGGGAAGCCGGTGGCGGCGCTGGTTCCGGGGGACCGGGAGGTGAATGAGATCAAGTTGAAGAAGGCGCTGGGAGCTACGGAGTTGAGCCTGGCGGATGACGGGGTGATTGAGTCGGTGACGGGGGCGCCGGTGGGGTTTGCGGGTCCGGTGGGGTTGAAGCTGCCGTTGATTGCGGATCGGTTGCTGGAGGGTTCTTCGGATGCGGTGTCGGGGGCGAATGAGGCGGGGATGCATGTGCGGCATGTGACGCTGGGACGGGATGCGCCGGGGGTGAGCTATGCTGACCTGATTGTGGCGCGGGAGGGGGATGGATGCCCGCGCTGCGGGGAAGGCTCTCTGGTGGAGAAGCGAGGGATTGAGGTGGGGCATGTGTTTAAACTGGGGACAAAATACAGTGAGACGCTGGGGGCGAAGTATCTGGACGACGGAGGCAAGCAGCATCCGGCGGTGATGGGGTGCTACGGGATCGGGGTGACGCGGACGTTGCAGTCGGTGATTGAGCAGTCGCATGATGGAAACGGGATCATCTGGCCGCTGTCGATCGCGCCGTATGCGGTGGAGGTGATGGCGGTGAACGAAACCCACGAGGAAAGTGTCCGACTTGCGAATGAGCTCGCGGAGAAGATTTCTGCGGCGGGTTTTGATGTTTTGGTGGATGACCGGGACGAGCGTCCAGGGGTGAAGTTCAAGGATGCGGATTTGATCGGTTTGCCGGTCCGGGTGTCGGTGGGCGAGCGTTCACTGGCGAAGGGGGAGGTGGAGGTGAAGGTGCGGGCGACGGGGGAGACGCTGGGTTTGCCGGTCGCTACGGCGGCGGAGGAATTGATTGAGAAGCTTCGTGGATGGATGTGAACGGGAGCAGGAAAGGGATGATGAAAAAGAAGAAGAAGAAGAAGGTTAAGCCGAACAACGAGTTTTTGTATTGGTCGATCGCGATGTTTCTGCTGGGGTTGTGGGCGTTGCGAGACGGGTGGTTTCCGACCCAGAATACGATTGCGTCGAAGACGGAGATCGAACTGGCGCGGTTTGTGTTGTTTAACAAATCTCTAACCTACGTTTCGATGCTGGCTTCGGCGGTGCTTGGGGTGATTCACTGGAAGTCCAAGTAATTTCTTGGGGTTTCGCGGAGGTTTTTCCGTTCCTGCCCGGAAGGTTCGGGGGGTGAAGGTGGTTCCGGGTAAAGGTCAAGGGGTGTTCTGCATGCTTGACCGGGCAAGGCGGGGTAGCCTAGGATGAGGATCGTTCACAGGAGTCCACTCGAGGAGGGGTACCTCTTTCTTGTCCATCCGTTCATTCATTCAGGGGTTAGGTCATGACGAAACGCGATTTGGTGGTTAGGATCACAAGCGAGCTTCCGGAATTAACGCAGCAGCAGGTTCATGCGGTGATCCAGAAGATGCTGGACTACATCGTGGAGGGTCTGGCGAAAGGGGATACGATCGAGTTCCGGAATTTCGGGGTGTTTGAGGTGCGGACCCGCAAGCAGCGGGTGGGTCGCAACCCGAACCGGCCGGTGCAGGTGGTGACGATTCCGGAGCGCAAAGTGGTGAAGTTCAAGCCGGGCAAGATCATGAAGGAATTGATCACCGAGAAGCCTTTGGTGGCGACGGCTGCGGCTCCGGCTCCGGCGGATTCATCCGCGAGTTGATGGCGGATGGGTTCGGACGTTTTCCAGCCGATTCAAGGCATGGACGATCTGGCCGCCCCGGAGATCGGGTTGTGGCAGGAGCTTGAGTCGACTTCGCGGCGGGTTTTTCATCTTTACGGATACTCCGAGGTTCGGACGCCGGTTTTGGAGCCAGCCTCGGTTTTTCTTCATTCTCTGGGTACGACCACGGACGTGGTGCAGAAGGAGATGTATCGTTTTGAGCACCGGGGGGGGCATGACCTTGCGTTGAGGCCGGAGGGAACGGCGGGGGTGATGAGGTATGTGGCGGGCCATTTGCAGGAGCTGCAGGATGGTCGTTTGTATTACCTGGGTCCGATGTTCCGGAGCGAGCGGCCGCAAAAGGGGCGTCGGCGGCAGTTTCATCAGATCGGGGCGGAGGCGATCAGCGGACCGAATCCGCTGGTGGATGCGGAGGCGATCGCGTTGCAGGTGCATTTGCTGAACGCGTGGGGGGTGCGAGGGTTCACGATCCGTTTGAATACGCGGGGAACGGCGGAGGATCAGGTTGCGGTGGGTCAGGGGCTGCGGGCGAGGCTGGAACCGGTGCGTGATCAGCTTTGTGAGGATTGCCGGCGTCGATTTGATTTGAACATCTCGCGGATCCTGGATTGCAAGAATCCGGGTTGCCGGGGTTTGGTGAAGGATTTGCCTGCGCTGCGGGATTTTATGTCGGAAGAAACGCGGGCGTATCACGAAGAGGTTTTGAAGCATTTGGAGCGTCTGGAGATTCCGGTGGAGGTGTCGCCGTTTCTGGTGCGGGGGTTGGATTATTACCAGCATACGATTTGGGAGATTACGCATCCGGGGCTGGGCTCGCAGGATGCGCTTTCGGGGGGGGGACGGTACCGGATCACGATGGGAAAACAGGGGATCGACGGGGTGGGGTTTGCGATCGGGATCGAGCGATTGATTCTGGCGGTGAAGGAGGAGCGGGGGGACGAGGTGGACAAGGCGGGGTTTATGGTGTGGCTGGTTGCGGTGGATACGGGGTTGCTGCCGGACTTGCTGGAATTGGCCCAGACGCTGCGACTGCGGGGGATTCCTTGTCAGGTCGATTTGAAGGGGCGGAGTGTGAAGGCGCAGATGCGGGTGGCGGCGCGGGCGGGAGCGACGCATATCGTGTTGCGCGGTTCGGCCGAGGCGGAGCGGGGGACGTTCCAGTGGAAGGAGATGGCTACGGGGAGCCAGCGCGAAGTTTCGCTGCCGGAGTTGATCGCGGACGCGACGGCGTTGGCGAAGGGTTGAGGCGAAGGCGGATTTCGCCGCGGGCGATGGGGTCGGCGAGCTGATCGAGGGTCATGTTTTCGAAGAGGGATTTAAGCCGTATGCGTTCCACCGCCCACGCGGCATGGAGGGGGCAGGGAGATTGGTCGCCGCAGGCGGCAAGGCCAAGAATGCAGGAATGGAAGGGGTCGGTTTCGCCGAGGGCGTGAAGGATTTCGTAAAGGGTGATTTCCGATGCGGGTTTGGCGAGGACGATGCCGCCGGTGCGCCCGCGGCTTGAGGTCATGATGCCGGCCCGGGTCAGGCTCTGGAGGATTTTGGTGAGAAAATGGAACGAGATGTCGAGTTCCTCGGAGATGTCGCGGATGGAGAGGAAGTCATCTTTTTTTTGATGGGCGGCGATATGAAACGCGGCCCGCAATCCGTATTCACACCGTTTTGAGATAAAGGACATAGTACACCTCGGGGGGAGATGTTAGGGGGCGGACGGAAGAAGGCGAGAAGAATGAATAGGGATCAACGTGCGTAGGTATGGACGCTGTTGGCGGCGGAGGGGAGGTAGTTGACGCCGAACCAGGCGATGAGGAGGATGCCAAACGCAAAGGCGAGGACCCAGAGGGAGGCGAGTTCGCGGCGTCCGCGATGGATGCGGAGGTGGATGTAGGCGAGGTACATGATCCAGGTGAGGAAGGCCCAGGTTTCTTTGGGATCCCAGGTCCAGTAATGACCCCAGGCTTCTTTGCCCCAAAGGGCGCCGAACAGGAGGCCGAGGGAGAGGAAGCCGAAGCCGAGGGTGACGAGCCGGTCGGCGAGGGCGAGTTCGCCGGACACGGGGCGGTGAAGGGCGTGGCGGAGGAGTCCTTTGATCGCGACGATCGCGGAGGCGGCGAGGACGGCATAGGCGAAGAGGTAGACCACGACATGGGGGACGAACCAGGGGCTTTGAAGGGCGGGCATGAGGTCGCGGTCGTAGTTTTCAGGATGGAGGAGGTTGACGAGGAGGAAGGCGGTGGCGACGAGGGAGGCGTAGTGGATCATCCAGGTGTAGCCCCACCGCAGGTAGACGGCATAGCCGATGGCGGGAAGGAAGAACCCGTACCAGAGGCGGGTTTCGCCGAGGGTGCGCATGGGGGCGCGGCCCATGGAGAGCCAGAGGGAGGTGAGAAGGGCGGCCATGAGGAGGAGTCCGGTGAGGAGGAGGAGATGGGCGATGCGGCGGGGGAGGCCGCGAGCGGGGGCGAAGCCGAAGAAGAGGCTGGCGAGCAGCCAGCAGATGATGGAGGCGAGGGTGAGGGTGGAGGGATCAAGCGGGGTCATGGTCGTCTCCATTCGCGGCGGAAGGCCGGGCGATGCGGCGCTTGAACATGAGGTAAAGGGACCCGGCGAGAAGCATGAAGATCCCGGTGTAGACGACGGGGAGCCAGGGATCGAGGATGAGTTCGAAGATGGAGGTGGTGGACCAGCGGCCGAAGCGGTCGTCGTAGCTGTGTTGATAGACTTTCCACTCGCCTACGGTGAGAGGTTTGTTCACTTCGACAAGGGCTTCACGGGGTTCATGGTCGGGGGTAAAGAGTCGGATGCGGGAGCGGTAGGCGCTGGCCCGGGGAACGGTCATGGCGAGGGAGTAGGTTTCGTCGAGTTCGAGGAGGCGATGGGGGAAGGCGAAGCTGCCACAGGAGATCCAGCCTTCGCGGGTCTCGCCGGTTTCGGGATGGTGGGCGGTGACGCGAGCGGAGGGTCCGGCTCCGAGGTCATAGACGGGAACGAAGAGGTCCTCCACGGGCATGGAGAGGGAGTGGGCTTCGTGTACGGTGACCTGCCATCCGTGGATGGTTCCGGAATGACCGGAGGTGGCCTCGAACATGTCGAGCTTGCTGTGGGGGGCCATGCGGTGGGATTCGGTTTCGACGGCGGCGAGCTTGGGGGGGAATTCTTCCTTTTCGAAGCGAATCAATTCGATGGCGAGAGGCATTTCGTAGACGTGACCGTGGGGGTCGGTGGCGAGCCAGGTGATTTCGCCTTCGCGGGATTCCATCAGCAGGCGTTGGACATCGGCCGCCCCGAGGAGGGCGCCGAGAACGGCGATGTAGAGGCCGAGATGATTGAGGAGGTAGCCAAGGTTTTTCCACGACCAGGGGATCATGCGCTTGAGGGTGGCGATCCCGAGGGCGGCGAGAAACCAGAACATGGCGAAAAGGAACACCCAGTTCCGGGTCATGCTGGAAAGCCCGAGGCGGCGGACGAGGGGGGATGCGGTGGAGTCGTCCTGGAGGACGAGGCCCATGATGAGCACGAGGAGGGTGATGAGGGCAATGGAGCAGAGGGCGGCAGGGACCCGGCCAAGCCAGTTTACCCAGGGGGATCGGCGGCCGAAAAGATGGGCGAGCACGAGGGCAAGGGTGAAGGCGAGGGCGAGGACGAGGTTGACCGGCCAGGCGAGGGCGCGGGGGTCAAGCGGGTGCCCGGAGAGTTGGAGGCCGAGGCCGACGATGCAGAGTCCGACCGCGACCCAAATCCCTTCCGCATAGCCCCAGGGTGATTTCCAGGTGGGGCGGGGATTAGTCAAAGAGGTAGGACCCTTCGCGGTTGGGATCGGCCTTGCGTTCGTCCCATCGCTGTTGACGGGCTTCGGCTTCGGCGAGCCATTGGGGGACGACAGTATCGAGGAAGACTTGTTTTTCCGCCTTCAGCTTGGCGAGGTCGATGCCGATGTAGGTTTGGGCTTTTTCCTTGGTCGAGACATCGGGGAGGGGAACCGGACCGGTGTGGCCGAGCTGGGTGAGGACGGCGGTGATGTGGTGGCGGGCGCGGTGGGCGAGGTCGATGCCGGCTCCGAGGGTACGGGTGAGTTCGAGGGGGGCATGGAAGGAGCCGCCATGGGTCGCGGCGGCGTAGTCCCAGCGCCATTGGGCGTGGCGGATGAGGTGAAGGGCGTCCTTCATTTGTTCCTCGGTGGCTCCGAGTTTCCATGCGTACTCGGCCTCGAGGTGGGTGGTGACAAGAATGTCTTCGAGTTTGGCGCGAACTTCCTTCACCATGTCCTGACGGTCATAGACATTGCGGATAAGTTCGGCTTCGCTTTGGCGATGGCAGGTCTGGCAAGAGTTGGCGATGTTGTTGAGGGGGCTTTGTATGCGATGGTCGGTGAATTTTTGGCCGCCTTCGGTGGCGTAGGGCATGTGGCAGTCGGCGCAGGAGACGCCGCGCTGGTAGTGGATGCCGGTGGTAAAGACCTCGTAGTCCGGATGCTGGGCCTTGATCATGCGGGCGCGGCTGAGGGGATGGATCCAGTCGGCGAAGTCGATTTCGTCGAAGTACTCGGCCATATCCTCGGCCCGCATACCTTTGTCCCAGGGGAAGGTGAGGTAGTTGTCCTTGCCGAAGTAGTATTCGACATGGCATTGGGCGCAGGTGAGGGATCGCATTTGCTGATGAGTGGATTTGGTGACGTCGCGACCGAGGCGCTGGAAGGTTTCGGCGAGGGCGGGGAGGGTGATGCGGAGGTGCATGGTCGAGGGGTCATGGCAGCTTGCGCAACTGATGGGGTTGACGACTTCATGTCCAAAGTCCGAGAGTTTTTGGGCATAGAAACCGTCGGGTCCATGTTCGTGCATGAGGCGGGCGACATCGGGGCTTTTGCAGGTCCAGCAGGTGGCGGGCTGGGGGCCGTCGCCTTTTTCCATGGGGGCTCCGGTGCGGAGGGTTTGCTGGACATCGACCACGGAGTAGACGTGGCCACGGGCGGTGTTGTAGTCGCGGGAGAAGCCATAGCCGGCGAAGAGGATGACGATGCTGGGGTTTTCCTCGAGGAGGTCGCGGCGTTGGGAACCGAGGTGTTTACTGCGGAAGGAGGTGTCGGACATTTGCTCGTAGGTATTGAACTGACGCCGGAAGTGGCGGCCCCAGACTTCGGGGCGGGGTTCAAGGGGGTCGAGGTCGGTGGGGGGGGAGAGGATGAACTGCCCTTCGGTGCGGCGTTCAACGATGGTGTAGGTCATCATGCCGAAGACATAGACCACGGCCATGGTTCCGAGAAACAGGATCCATCCGACCCAGGGTTTTTTCTGCACGGTTTCATTGATGGTTTTCATGGCGGGCTCCTTCGGGGATTTACGGATTCAAGCGGTCCTGCAGCCACTGGGGCACGGGGGAGTCGGGAAGAGGGACGCGGGCAAAGGGAGCGGACGCGGCGCTGCGGACGGTTCCGTGGGGGACATCGCGATGGCAATCGAAGCAGAGTTTGCCTTCGCCCATGCGGGCGGAGTGGGCGGTGACCTGAATCGCGGAGACGCGTTCGTTGGTGTAGTCGTGGCAGCGGACGCAGTTTTCCTGAACGATTTTGCGGGCGGTTTCGTTCATCTTTACGATGTCGGGTTCCATGCGCAGGGTGAACACGGCGGCATGGCGGGACCCGTCGCGGGCTTTGGAGGCATAGTGGCGGATGATGTTGTCCTGGGGGACATGGCAATCGTTGCAGGTGGCATGCTCGCGGTGGGAGCTATGGGACCAGGTGGCATAGTGGGGAGCCATGATGTGGCAATTCACGCAGGTGGCAGGGTCGTCGGAAAGGTAGCTGGTGAAGTTGGAGACCCGAGCCGCATACAGGCCGAGGCCGCAGAAAACGCCGGTGACGAGAAGAACCGGAACCCTCCATTGAGGAGGGGGCAGGGCCCAGGACCATAGCTTGTGCAAAAGAGACAACATTAGCTGAATATCCTGCACCCATCGTTTTCGATCCCGGTGATTGAGTCAATGATCGAGGCGTTCATGCGACCATGATTGTCAGATCGGGCATTCCCCGACGATTGAGTGTTGCGAGGATTCACGTATGTGGACAGAGCAGATGACAGATCCTCACAAAAAGCTGATCTAAGGCTTGCCTAGGGGATAGGTGTTGAGTAGGGTTCAAGCGTTTTTTTGAGTGCTTCGGGCTTCGGACCCGGGCGAAACCAGGGTTTAACTCAAAACAGGGAATGAAACATGGAAACGGTATTGATGTCGGACAAGATTCAGATTGAGCGGAAGCAGTTCTTTTTTGATTTGAAGGAGAATCCCCGGGGGCGTTTTCTCCGGATCACGGAGGATGTGGGGGGGCGACGGGACACGATCATCGTGCCGACCACGGGTCTTGACTTGTTCCTCGAGCAGATTCACCGGGCGATCGAGGCCGAACAACAAGCCGGCAGCCCGGTTTAATGTCCAGATTCAGGGTTGGCTGCAGGCATTGCGGCATCCGGCTGGAAAGGGTAGACTGGAACTATGGTGAAGGATGATCCTCCAGAAGCGGTTCCTGAACTTCCAGACGATGAGCTGATTGCTCGTTCGCAGCGGGACGATGTTGAGGCGTACAATGAATTGATCCGGCGCTACCACGGGAAGGTGTATGCGCTGGTCTACAATATGACCTCGAACCGTGAGGATGCGGAGGATCTGGTTCAGGAGATCTTTTTCAAGGCGTTCCGGTCGCTCAAGCGGTTCAAGGGGAATTCCTCCTTCTTTACGTGGATCTACCGGATCTCGGTGAACCGGACGATCAACTTCATCAAGAAGCGGAAGAAGCGGACGGGGATCAGTCTGGATGACGTGGATGTGGGGATTGAGCGGGACCCGGCGTTTGTGGAGTTGTCGTCGCGGGAGTCGCCATTCCGGGACTGCACGATCACCGAGTTGCAGGAAAAATTGAACAAAGCGTTATCGCGCTTGTCGGAAAAACACAGGACCGTGGTGGTCCTCCACGACATCCAGGGCTTGCAACATGATGAGATTGCCCGGGTGTTGAAGGTTTCGTCGGGTACGGTGCGATCGCGGTTGCACTATGCGAGGCGGGCTCTTCAGGTGGATTTAGCCGAGTATGCGCCATGAATGACGAGGAATTAAAACGAAGTTGTCTTGAACACGCGGGCGAGGATCCGAGCCCGGAGCAAGCGGAGTATCTGGCCCGGCACCCGGAGGTGAGGGCGGAGGTCGAAGACCTGGCCTGGATGGGGCGGCTGATGTCGCTGAAGCGGTACGAGATGCCGGATCCGGCGATGCGGGCAGAGTGTCAGGCGCGGGTGCGGCAACGGATTGAGGATGGGCAGCATCGCCGGTGGTGGCTGCGGCTCGAGGATGCGTTGACGTTTCATCCGGCTCCGGTATGGGCGGCGGCGCTGGCCCTGCTGCTTGTCGCGGGCGGACTTTGGTACCATCTCGATCATGAGGAAGGGTTGACGACCTTGGCGGAAAGCCGTCCTGAGGTTGCGGAAGAGGTCTCGACGCAGGAAGTGGTTCTGGTTCAGATCGATTCGGAGGAACTGGACGAGGTCCTGCTGGCGGATGTAGCGGAGAGCGCGGTAGATCCGTTGCCGGTGGTGCTTATCCAGGTTGCATCGAATGTGCAGCCGACGCGGCCCTCGGGATTGCAGTACGGACCGGGCCGTTCGATGCCGGTGAGCTTCGGGTATTAACAGCTTGTTCGCCGGAAGATGATCCCGGCGAGGGCTGGGTGGAATCATGGGCCTCCGCGTTCTTGTGAAGACGGGTAGCTCTATTACGTTTAACTTCCCGGTATGGAGGGTCAGGCGGGAGAGGCTGTCTCAAAACCCGGCTCACCGGGACGGTTCGCCCTACCACCCTTCGGTATTTCCTCGTCATTGCTGGGCGCGCGAGGCTGCCTGCCCGCCTCTGGAGGGTCTCGCCGAACCCAAAACAGGATTTGAGACGATCTCGGGAGAGCGACCTTCCATAATATAGATGGACGTCCACTCTTTAGGGATTGGCCTAGGGTTGGCGCGGTGGTCTTGAGGGCGGACCGGAAAGAAGTTCTTCGAGCCGTTTTTCGACCCAAATTTCCTGATTGTTTTTTCGGCGATGGAGATCGTTATCCATTTCGTCGAGGAAGCTGCGGAGGTTCAGAAGAGCTTCCTGCTCCAGGTTGAGACGGGTGGTGGATCCGAGTCGCAGTTCCTCGCGTAATTTCGCGCGAATCTCGGTCTGTTCGGCGGGATTGTCGGCGGCTCGGTAGGCACGGAGAAGGGGCTGGACGGTTTCGCGCTGTTCGCGGCGCATTTGCTCGAGGGCATGTTGAAGCTCGATGAGGGCGTCGAGTCCGTAGCGCTGGTGGAGATGTTTGCGGACGGGACGCGATTCGAGGACTCGATGGCGATGGCCGCGCACGCGTTCGGCGATTTCTTCGCGGAAGGCGGAAGGGTCGCTTTGCTGGAGTTCGAGGAGGCGCTGGTGTTCTTGGGGGTCGCGTTCGCGGAGGCGCTCGAGCCATTGTTCGAGTCCGGGCCGGGCCATGGCGGGATTAGGATCATGGGGGGGCTGGGCATGGAGGGTGGCGAAGCTAATCAGTCCTGCGAGAATGATGATGAGAGGTTTCATGGCGGGTCTCCGGCGGGTTTAGAGGGGGCCTTCCCAATAGAGAAGTTCGTAGGCGAGGTCGTCGATGCTCATCCAGTCGGGATCGATCATCAAGGTGAGCAAGAGGGCGGGGGCGAGCTCGGTGAGGTTGTCGTCGGAAAGGGGGTCGGAGAGGGGGTGAGGCAAGTCGGCTGTGGTTTGGTGATGTGGGCTGGGCGAAGGCGGTTTGATGAGGAGGCTGGCGGAGATGGCAAGGATCAGGGCGAGGCCGGCCACGATGGGGAGGGCGCGACGGGACGGACGGGCGACGGAGAGAGAGGAGGGGGATGCATCGAGCTGTTCGCGGGCGGCATGGAGAAGCTGTTCACGCCGCCAGTCGGGCAAGGGAGGGATGGAGGGAGGGGGAAGGGGAGCGGTGAGATCGCGGATTTGCTCGCGATAGGCGCGGAGGGAGGGGGAAAGGGCGAGGGCGAGGGAGAGGACCGGACGTTTCCAGAGGGGAAGCTCGCCTGCGCTTTCGAGGAGGAGCCAGCGTTGCCAGAGGGAGGGTGGGGGGAGGGAGATCATGGGGTGAGTCTTTCAGAATGAAGGAGTTTTCGGAGGTGGTTCTGGGCGTAATGCATGCGGGCGAGGGCGGTGTTGAGGGGAATGCCGAGAAGGCTGGCAATTTCCCGGAAGGTGAGCCCGGCCTCGGTCCGCAAGGTGAAGACGGTTTGCTGGTCGGGATGCAAGCGTTCGACGGCGGTTTGAATCCGGTTGGCGAGGTCGCTCTCCTCGGCGTGGTCGCGGGGGGAAGGTTGGCGGGAGGGGAGGGAGTCTTCGAGGGTATGGGTGGAGCCGGGAAGTGGTTGATGGATGGAGAGGATGGGTTTGTTTTTGCGGAGGGAGTCGAGGACGAGGTTGTGGGCGATGCGGAAGAGCCAACTGAGGAAGCGGCCGCCGTGAAACCGGTCGAGGTTGCGGATGGCTTTGAGCCAGGTTTCCTGGACGATGTCTTCGGCCTGATCGGGGTGTCGGGTGAGGCGCAAGGCAAAGGCATAGAGGGGCGGGCGAGTCGCTTCGACCGCGCGCTCGAGGGCGTGAAGATCGCCATTTCGATATTCGAATATCCATCTTTCCAGCTCGTCCATGCGTACCGTGATTGTGACGTGGGGGCGGAGGTGCGAAGGGTATCGCGTGGCCGTTCCCACTGGTGAAGAACGGGGGCGGGGAGGAATTTATTGTGGGGAAAAGGAGTCGGTGGGGTGGTGGAGATCGAGGATGTCGCGGGCGTGGTCCCATCCGGACTTGAGGGCGAGGATATCGTGGATGAGGGTTTTGACTTCGAGGTCGAGATCCTGATGGCGTCCGCCGGTGGCTTCGCCGCGAAGGATTTTGAGTTCGTTGAGGCGTTCGTTCATGCGTTTGCGGCGGATGGCGAGGATCAGGGCTTGAGCGGACTGGGAGGGGGGGACTTCGGAGGTGTCGAGGCTGCGGTCCTGGTTGAGGAGTTCGGCGGCGAGTTGTTTGACCGGTTCGGGATCTTCGGAGAGTTCGGGCATGAGTTGCCAGTCCTCTTCCCCGGGATGGGCGAGGAGACGGGTGTAGAGGATGCGGGCTTCGGGGTTGGCGAGGTGTTCTTCCCGGATGTATTGAGCGACGAGATCGATGCAGGGGGGATGATGGATCATGAGGAAGAGGAGTTCCCGTTCCTCGGGGGCAAGGGCTTCGCGCGATGGGGCGGGGTCGATGTTGCGGGGGGTGGCGGG
>DAOLCW010000084.1:9308-13192 GCA_035327665.1 Kiritimatiellia bacterium | reverse complement strand
TTCACATCGCCGAAATTTCCCAAAGAAACCCGCCGTACCCGAATCAAAATACGCGCCTTGGCTGTCCTGTCCCGAAGACCATCAAACCACGCCGCATATTCGCATGTCTCACGGATCTCAACCACAAAATAACTGTATCATATAGGATACACGGCGTAAACTTCAATGTATACCCTCAAATTGCGGAAAGAAACGTTTCTTTATACCATAATGTAGTAGGGATTGGTATGACATGCATCAGGGACGGAACGGGCCTGCCCGCAATGCTACGCATAGCGTTGCTGGCGGGTGACGCGGATGGGATCGTGAAGGCGGAGGGACAGCGAGAATTTAAACGCAAAGGTGCGGAGGGGGGGGAGATCAACCACAGATGGACACTGATCACTGATGGGAGGGGAGCTGGCGACAGGTACTCACCACCCTTCACCGGACACCCTTATGTCGACCCGCTTTCCCGGGATATCGGGGAATGCCTGATTTTGGTTTGGTCTGACCGAAAATCTTTTACGGGGGGGGGAGGGCAAGGCTATGGTGTGCGCTTTACACGTTGAGGGCATACCTAATGAGCATACTTGAACAGACAAAATCTCCTGATCTCCACGCCACCAATCCGATGGTGACACGCAAACCTTTTGTCGGGGGGCGTTGGCAACACAGCATGGATGTGCGGGACTTTATCCAGCACAATTTTCAGCCCTACACGGGGGATGCGTCGTTTCTGGCGGGGCCGACGGAGCGGACGGAGAAGCTGTGGGTTCGGCTGACCGAGCTTTTGCAGGAGGAGATCAACCGGGGCGGGGTTTTGGACGCGGATGACAAGGTGATCTCGACGATTACGTCGCATGGTCCGGGCTATATTGTGGGGCCGGAGACGGAGCAGATCGTGGGGTTGCAATGTGAGAAGCCGCTGAAGCGGGCGTTGATGCCGTTCGGCGGCATCCGGATGGCGATGGCGGCGTTGGAGTCGTTCGGGATGAAGCTGGATCCGGAGACGGAGCAGGTCTTCAAGTATCGCAAGACGCACAATGACGGGGTGTTTGATGTGTACGATGCGGAGATCCGGGCGGCGCGGAAAAGCGGGATCGTGACGGGGCTTCCGGATGCGTACGGGCGGGGCCGGATTATCGGGGATTATCGGCGGGTCGCGCTGTACGGGGTGGACCGGCTGATCGCGTGGAAGAAGAAGGAGCATGATGAGGCGGGTTCGGGGGTGTTCGATGAGGAGACGATCCGGCTGCGGGAGGAGTTGGCGGAGCAGGTTCGGGCGTTGCAGGAATTGAAGGAGATGGCGGCTTCGTACGGGTATGACATCGGGGGGCCGGCGGAGTCGGCCCGGGAGGCGGTGCAATGGATGTATTTCGGGTATCTGGCGGCGGTGAAGGAGCAGAACGGGGCGGCAATGAGCCTGGGCCGGGTTTCGACGTTCCTGGACATCTACCTTCAGCGGGATGTTGAGGCGGGGGCGCTGACCGAGCGGGAGGCTCAGGAGTTGATCGACCATCTGGTGCTTAAGCTGCGGATGGTCCGGTTTGCGAGGACGACGGATTACAATGAGTTGTTTTCGGGGGATCCGACGTGGGTGACGGAGGCGATCGGGGGGATGGGGGTGGATGGTCGTCCGCTGGTGACGAAGACGAGTTTCCGGTTTCTGCATACGTTGTACAACCTGGGTCCGGCGCCGGAGCCGAACCTGACGGTGTTGTGGGACGAGCGACTGCCGGAAGGGTTTAAGAAGTATTGTGCGCAGGTGTCGATCGACACGAGCAGCATTCAGTATGAGAGCGATACACTGATGCGGGCGCAATACGGGGATGACTACGGGATTGCGTGCTGTGTGTCGGGGATGCGGATCGGGAAGCAGATGCAGTTTTTCGGGGCGCGGGTGAATCTTGCCAAGGCGCTGTTGTATGCGATCAACGGGGGGCGCGATGAGAAGACGGGGGAGCAGATTACCCCGCCGTTTGCTCCGATCACGGCGTCGGTGCTGGAGTATGACGAAGTGATGGGTCGCCTCGACCAGGTGATGGATTGGCTGGCCCGGACGTATGTGAAGGCGCTGAACATCATCCATTATATGCACGACAAGTATGCGTATGAGCGGATTGAGATGGCGCTGCATGACAAGGATGTGGTTCGCACGATGGCGTGCGGGATTGCGGGGCTTTCGGTGGTGGCGGATTCGTTGAGTGCGATTCGCCATGCGAAGGTGCATGTGCTTCGCGAGGAGAAAACGGGGATGGCGGTGGATTACCGGATCGAAGGGGAGTACCCGGCGTTCGGGAACCACGATGACCGGGTGGATCTGATTGCGGTGGATCTCGTGAAGCGGTTCATGGACAAGATTCGCGGGTGTCCGACGTACCGGCATGCGGTGCCGACGCAGTCGGTGCTGACGATTACCTCGAATGTGGTGTACGGGAAGAAGACGGGGAATACGCCGGACGGGCGGAAGGCGGGCGAGCCGTTTGCGCCGGGGGCGAATCCGATGCACGGCCGGGATGTGAAGGGGGCGGTGGCGTCGATGAAGTCGGTGGCGAAAATTCCGTATGAGCACGCGCTGGACGGGATCAGCTACACGTTTTCGATTGTTCCGAAGGCGCTTGGCCGGTCGGAGAAGGAGCGGGTGGAGAATCTTTGCGGCTTGCTGGACGGGCATTTCGGGGAGGGGGGACATCACATCAATGTGAATGTGTTCGAGCGGGAAACGTTGATGGATGCGATGGAGCATCCGGAGAAGTATCCGCAGCTTACGGTCCGGGTGTCGGGGTATGCGGTGAACTTTATCAAGCTGACGCGTGAGCAGCAGTTGGATGTGATCAACCGGACGTTCCACGGGCAGATGGGGTAATGACCTCGCCGGCCACGACCTGCCCATGCGGGGCGGAGCCGCGCGGCAAGGCGGCGGAGCGTCCGGTGGTCTCCGCCGACCGGGGGTACGTGCACTCGGTGGAGAGTGCGGGCACGGTGGATGGGCCGGGGGTGAGGTTTATTCTCTTTTTAAGCGGATGTCCGCTCCGCTGTCTGTATTGTCACAACCCGGATACGTGGCGGATGCGGGGCGGGCGTTTGCGGACGGTGGCGGAGGTGCTGGAGGAAATCGAGGGATATGCCGACTTTATCCGCCGGGCCCGGGGCGGGGTGACGATTAGCGGGGGAGAGCCCCTGATGCAGCCGCGCTTTCTTCAGGCGCTGCTGGAAGGGCTGAAGGCGCGAGGGATGCACACCGCGCTGGATACGTCGGGCGCGCTTGGCCATATGGTTTCGGATGGGTTGCTGAATCTGGTTGATTTGTTTCTGCTCGACCTCAAGGCGGGGACGGAAGAGGAGCACCGTTCATTGACCGGGGCTCCGCTCGCTCCGATGCTGACGTTTGCGCGCCGGGTGGAGGGGCTGGGCAGGCCGGTGTGGTTCCGGCATGTTCTGGTGCCGGGACTGACCGACGGGGAAGACTCGCTTCGGGCGGTGGCCCGGCATATCGCGGGCTTCACCAATGTGGAACGGGTGGAGTTGCTGGCCTTTCATCAGATGGCTACTCACAAGTGGCAGGGACTTGGCCGGGCTTACCGTTTGGAAACGACGCGGCCGGCGACGGATGCGGATGTGGCGCGGGCGAAGGCGATTTTTGCCGAGGAAGGGGTACGGGCGGAAGGTTAATGGAAGGGGTGCGGGGTGCGGGGTGCGGGATACGGGATACGGGATACGGGATACGGGGTGCGGGGTGCGGGGTGCGGGATGCGGGATGAGGGATGGAAGAAGGGATGAGGGATGAAAGGTGAAAGCTGCCGCCTTCGCAAGGCCTACGGCGTGCCATGGCCGCCTTCGCAAAGGACTACGGCGTGCCATGGCCGCCTTCGCAAAGGCCTACGGCGTGCCATGGCCGCCTT
>DAOLCW010000084.1:0-9208 GCA_035327665.1 Kiritimatiellia bacterium | reverse complement strand
TGCCATGGCCGCCTTCGCAAAGGCCTACGGCGTGCCATGGCCGCCTTCGCAAAGGACTACGGCGTGCCATGGATGGGTTCAGGGGTTCGGTGTTCAGGAGTGTTCATTGGGGCCAAGGTCCATGCCTTGTCGCGGCGTCGCGGAGCTCCGCCCTCCAGTTTTCTATATGCATTTACCGACAGGTTTGGCTTGCAGGGCTGGGTCAGTCCGCCTCTGGTGGTCGCTCCGCAGGGCGGTAAGACGTGAGTCACATTAACGAATTCGAAATGTTTCCGGTGGGCGAAAGTACTTGCTAGAAAGGGGTGAGGAAGGTAGAGAACTTGGATTCGGGCCTGTTTTGGGCCTATTTATGGACCTGAACTTACTTAAGGAGAGACCTATGAAAACGAAGTTGATGATGTTGTTGGCAATGTCTGCCGCTCTGGTTGCGGGAGCTTGTGCGAAGTCGAGCGAAGAAGCGGCTCCGGCGGTTACGGAAGCGGAAGCGATCCAAAGCCGGGCCCAAGAGGTGATGTCCGCCGCGACGGAGAAGGCGGAAAAGGCGATGGACGAGGCAAAGGAAGCTGCGGCGGCCGCGTATGAAGCGACCAAGGAGTATTCCGCAGAAGCTGCCGAAAAGGTAAAGGAAGCGACGGCAGAGATTACCGAGTCGGCAGGCGAAGCGATTTCGGCGGCGGTGGAAGGCGCGGAGCAGGCGGTGGCTTCGGCGACGGCGGCGCTTACCGGCGCGTTGGGTCTGGCCAAAGAGTCGGCGGAAGAAGCGGTAGCGGAAGCGGAGGCGGTAGCCGAAGAGGCCGTGGCCGAGGTGGAAGCAGCAGCCGAAGAGGCGACGGAAGCGGCTGAAGCAGTGGAAGCGTATGCGGCGGAGGTGGTGGAGGAAGCCACGGAAACCGTCGAGGATGCGGTGAGCGCGGCTGAAGAAGCGGTGGAAGACATCGTGGAGGACGTGGAAGAAGACGTCGAAGAGATCACGCCTCCTGAAGTGTACTAAGTCCACCGAGATGGATGTTGAAAAAGCGCCGGGATGTCCCGGCGCTTTTTTTATGAGGGGAGCTGGTCAGCCCAGCGGCGGACGGCGTGGGCGAAGAGAGCGGGGGCGTGGCGGAGGGCTTCGTCGAGTGACATGTTGCGGGGGGTGACGGGAGCGGCGTAGTCGATGCCGGCGGCGGTCCATTGGGTTTCGGCGAGGCCGATGCGTCCGGCGAGGACGGCGATGCGGATGGTTGGGTTGATGGAGCGGGCGCGCCGGATGAGGCCATCGATGACTTTGCCGTGAAGGGATTGGGAGTCGAAGCTGCCTTCTCCGGTGAGGAGCCAGTGGGCGTGGCGGCAGGCATGATGGAAGGGGAGGAGGTCGAGGACGGTATCGATTCCGGAAACGAGGCTTGCACCGAACCAGGCGGTGGCTCCGGCGGCGAAGCCACCGGCGGCGCCGCCGCCGGGGAGGGAGGCGATGTTGAGTCCGAGGCGAGTGTGGACGATGTGGGCAAGGTGAGCGAGGCCGTCTTCGAGGCGTTGGACGTGTTCGGGGGTGGCGCCTTTCTGGGGGGCGAAGACGGGGGCGGCGCCAAGGGGGCCGAGGAGAGGGTTGGTGACATCGCAGAGGATGCGGAGAGGTGGAAGGGGCGGGGCGGATGGTGGAGGGAGAAGGTCGTGGATGGCGGAAAGGACGCCCCCGCAGGGTTGGAGGTCGCGTCCGTGGCGGTCGATGAAGCGCCATCCGCATGCGGCGGCGGCGCCGGTACCTCCATCCACGGTGGCGCTTCCACCTACGGCGAGGAGGATTTCCCGGGGGTGGTGATGGAGGGTTTGCTTGATGAGTTCGCCGACCCCGTAGGTGGTGGTCAGGAGAGGATTGCGTTGTGTGGATTCAAGGAGGGGAAGTCCGGCGGCGGTGGCGAGTTCGATGAGGGCGGTTGGGGCGTCGGAGGGGGAGGCTGGAGGAACGAGTCCGTAGCCGGCGGTGACGGTTTGGCCGGGGAGGGGGCCGTGGACGTTGCGGGGGATCCATTCGCCGTGCAAGGCATGAAGGATGGCATATATGGTGCCTTCTCCGCCATCGCCGAGGGGCAGGGAGGTGATGGTGAAGGGGCGTGAATGGTGGGCGAGGGTCTGGCGGGCGATCTCGCAGGCGGTTTCGGCGGCAAGAGAACCTTTGAAGGAGTCAAAGACAAGAAGGAGGTTCATGAGTCGGAGGATTCGGCGGGGGCGGCTTCGCGGATGGCTCCAGGGATAGCGGTGGTGGCGCTGGCGCTGGCCGCTTCAGCGGCTTGATGGAGGGCGTGGGCCAAGGGGTGGCGTTGGGCGAGAGCGAGGATGAGGGCAGCGGAGAAGGCGTCGCCGCATCCGGTGGTGTTGACGGGCCGGTCGACCCGGGGCGGTGACAGTTCAATAAGTTCGCGGTCAGCGTTCCAGGCGAGGATGGGTTGATCGCCATGGGTGATGACGAGAGGGGCGAATTCGCGGGGGTCAACGGTGCGGGGGGCGATTCGATGGGTGGCCTCCCATTCGTGCCAGTTCATTTTAAGAATGCGATGGGGGTGATTTTGGAGGGCGAGGGCGGCGGGACCGGAGGTGTCGATGAGGAGGGGAAGGGAGTCGGGAAGGGCGTTAAAGATTTTGCGGATGATGGCGGCACTGGTTCCGGGAGGGAGGTTGCCGGAAAAGACGAAGGCATGAGCGGTGGCGGTTTGTTCACGGATGGCCTCGGCCCAGATGTCGGCGAGGTCGGGATCGAGAGGGGGGCCTTCTTCGACGAGTTCGGTGACGCTGGCGTCGGCCATGCTGATGACGGTGGTACAAATGCGGGTGGGGTAGGGAGAGGGTAAGACGTGGTAGGGAAGGCCTTCGTTGTGCATGAGGTGTTGCCAGAGGTCGCCGGTCATACCCCCGGTGGGGGTGAGGGTACAGGTTCTGGCTCCGAGGTCACGGGCGGCACGGGCGACGTTGGCGGCTTTGCCGGAGGCATGGACAAGCAGGCGTCGGAAGCGATTCACGGCGCCGGGCTCAAGGTGGTCGACCCAGCCGGTGCGTTGGATGGCGGGGGTGGGGCCGGTGGCGACGAGCCGAAGCGGCTCGGATGATGTCGCGGGAGATGGAGGAGGGGAGTTCACCGTCCGGCTTCAGCAGGGTGGCGGTGGGCGGGGTGTTCAGGCCGACCGGACAAGCAGCAGGCTTCGGGGCAGACGTCGTGTTTGGGGGGCATTTCCCCGACGGTGCGGCGGGTGGGAAGGTCGAGCAGTCGTTCCTCGATGAGCTCGCGGAGCATGGGGGCAAACCGGGGGTGGTCGCTGGAGGTTTTTGCCCGGATCATGGTGATGCCAAGTTCTTCGGAAAGTTCCCTGGCCTCGGTGTCGAGATCGAAGAGGACTTCCATGTGGTCGGAGAGGAATCCGATGGGAGAGATGATGACATCGTGGACGCCTTGGGCGTGGAGGTCGCGGAGATGGTCGAGGATGTCGGGCTCGAGCCAGGGTTGGGAGGGGGGGCCGCTCCGGCTTTGGTAGACGAGGCTCCAGGAGGGAGTGTTTGCGGCGGCGGCGGTGAGTTCGGATGCGTTGCGGAGTTGGGCTTCGTATTTGCAGTTGTTGGCCATGGCGAGGGGAATGCTATGGGCGGTAAAGGAAACATGCACTCCGGCCCGGCGCGGTTCAGGGAAGGTGTTGAGGGCATCGAGGATGCGGTCGCGGTTGATGTCGATGAAGTCGGGGTGATTAAAGAAGACGCGGATTTTGTCGAAGGTGGGAGGGTTGGGCCCGGAGGCGTCGCAGGCGCGCTGGATGTCTTCGCGGTACTGGCGGCAGCCGGAGTAGCAACTGAACGCGGAGGTGGTGAGTACGAGGAACCGCCGGACACCCGCTTCGCGCATGTCGCGGAGGGTGTCGCTGATCATGGGGTGCCAGTTCCGGTTGCCGAAGTAGATGGGCAGGGGGATGCCGGCGCGGTCGAGTTCGGCGCGGAGGTCGGCGATGATGGCGCGGTTTTGCTGGTTGATGGGGCTGACCCCGCCGAAGCGTTCGTAGTGATGGGCGACTTCGAGTTTGCGTTCTTCGGGCACGTTGCGGCCACGGAGGACGTTGTCGAGGAAGGGCATGACGTCGTCCATTCCTTCGGGGCCGCCGAAGGACATGACGAGAATGGCATCGTATTTCCAGGAGGTGTTCATGAGGTTCAGCATACGCGATACGGGCGGAGTTGCAAACAGAGTCGGGCAAGAGGAAGGTGGTTCCGGGCACATCCGTGAATTTGTGCATGTTGTTCCGAATGCGGAGTCGCAGAGCTCCCGCGTTCGCAAAGCCTACGGCGAGGCACGCCGTCCTCCCCAAACGGGACGCTCTGCACTGTTGGTGTTGGGAGGATTGAGGATGTGCCGTCACGAAGAGCTTTCGTTTTGCGGGGATTTGGGAGAGGATGGGGGCATGTTCTGGAAGGACTGGCTGAAAGCGATGATGTTGCGGGGGGTGATGGCGTCCGCAGTGGGCGGGCTGGGGTGGTGGCTTTTGGTTTCAGCGGGTGGAGGGGGTCTTGCCGATTTGCCGCAAATGTTGGCGGGACTGTGCTGCTTTATCGTGGCGGCGGTGATCCTCGCCCCGGGATTGGCCCGGTTGTTTGGCGAGCCGATGGGCAGTTTGTTTTATCCTCGCCAACATTATGACCGGCCGCAGCCGATGTATGGAATTGCCGAGCGCTTGCGGAAGGAGGGGAATCCGGAGGAGGCGCGGGAGTATCTGGAAGAGATTCTCGCCGAGCACCCGGAGGAACTTCGAGGCTATATCGAGTTGATCGACCTTGCGGTAGCGGATCTGAAGGACGGGGAGCTGGCGCGTGCGACGTATGAGCGAGGGATGGCGAGCCTGAAGGAGGGGAAAGACCGGCTCGAGGCAATTTTCCGGGCGGAAATTTCGCGTTTGGCCCCCCGGCTAGCGCCGGGGGACGATTCCCGGGGTCCGGGAGGCGGCGCGGCCCGGAAAATCCTTTCAATCAACCGCTCAACCTGAGGGTTGATTCACGGGTCGGATTCTGTCAGTGTTACGCATTGGCATTTAATTTTTTGAAAGCAGGAGAGCGGTTATGACCGAAGTGAGCATGGAAGACGTTCCGCGGAAGGCGAAGGAACATTTTGAGAAAGGGTTTGCCGCCCTTGAACGTAGCAACAATGAGTACGCGATGGACATGTTCATGCTCGCGCTCGACCTGTGTCCTCAGTTTCTGCGTGCGCGCAAATTTCTCCGGGCGACGCAGGTGAAATTGTTGCGTGAGAAGAAGGTGGGTGCGTTCAGTCGAAGTCTTGCGCCACTGAAGGGGGCGGGCACGATGATGAAGGTGCAATCGCTGATGAAGAAAGATCCGCTGAAGGCATTGCGTGCGACCGAGGATTTGCTGGCGATTGATCCGTTGAATTTGTCGTTTATCACGGCGCATTGTCAGGCGGCGGAAGCGGCGGGGATGCCGGAGGTGGCGGTGTTGACGCTGGAGCTGGCGCGGGAGAACGGGGCGCGCGATGTGAAGGCGTTGCGTTCGCTGGCGAAGTTCTACCAGAAGACGGGCCAAATGCACGATGCGCGGGAGGTGTACGAGGAGATTGCCCGGATGATTCCCAAGGATCCGCAGGCGATCAAGGATCTCAAGGACGCGACGGCGCTGGACACGATGCAGCGGGGTCGTTGGGAAGAGGAAGGCGATTTCCGGACGAAGATCAAAGACGAGAAGGAAGCGATCCGGCTTGAGCAGGAAGCGAAGTCGGTCAAGTCGACGAAGGATGTATCGCAATTGATTGAGGAATCGTTGCGGAAGATCGAGGCGGAGCCGGAGAATCTCAATTACCGCCGGACGCTCGCGGATCTGCTGGCCCGGGACAACCGGTTTGAGGAAGCGATCGATGTGCTCAAGGATACCAATGAGATGGCGGGAGGAGCGGATCCCCAGATCGCCCGGCAACTCAGTGCGATGACCCTCCGGAAGCTCGATGCGGAAGCGGCGGAATTGGAGGAGGCGGGGGACGAAGCGGGAGCGGAGGCGAAGCGGCAGGAGAAGGCGGATTTCATGTTTGCCGATGCGAAGGACCGGGTGGAGCGTTATCCGAACGATTTGATGTTCAAGTACGACCTTGGGGTGCTTTATTACGAGCGCGGCGAGTACAACGAGGCGATTCAGCTCTTCCAGCTTGCACAGAAGAATCCGCAGCGTCGGATCCGTGCCTTGTATTACCTTGCGCTGTGCTTCAAGTCCAAGGGTCAGTTCGACATCGCAGGCGAGCAACTCGCCAAGGCGTCGTCGGAATTGATGATCATGGACGACACCAAGAAGGACATCCTGTACGAGTTGGGGGTGATCCATGAGGCGTCGGGGAAACTCGAGGAGGCGCGGAACTTCTACAAGCAGATTTACTCGGTGGACATCAGCTACCGGGATGTGGCGCAAAAGATCGACTCTTCGTACAAGGCTTCGTAACGCGATGCCGGGGAGCGGGAAGGTCCGGAGGATCTGGGCGCTTGCCGCCCTCGGGGGGCTTTTGGCAAGTGGGGCAGGGTGCGGACGGGGGGGCGGGAGCGACGCTGCCTGGACGCTTCCGGGGCCGGGCCAGCATGAGTTTTCGTTTGTTTCCTACAATGTGAGCCGGTTCGGGTTTTTTGACCGGGACCGGAACGGCCAGACGGACAACTTCAAGCCGGATGAGGAGGTGGCCGGGTTGATGTTCGTGTTGGGCGGGCTTCGTCCGGATGTGCTTGCGGTGCAGGAACTCGGTTGCGATCACTCGGTGGTTTTGTTCGGTGAGCATCTGGAGCGGGCGGGGATTTCCTATGCGCACCATGCGGTGATCAGGTCGGCGGGGAATCGCAATCTCGGGCTCTACAGCCGCTTTCCGATCACCGAGCTTCATCTGCTTACGAATGTGAATTATACGATTCAGGGGCAGGTGGTTCCGGTGACCCGGGGATTTATCGAGGCGGTGATTGAGCCTCGTCCGGGTGCGTCGTTCCGGGTGTTGATTGCCCATTTGAAGTCCCGGCAGTTCAGCCCGCACGGTCAAACGGAAATGCGTCGGAACGAAGCGCGATTGCTCGCCCGGTTGGTGCGCGAGCGGATGGCGGCGCGGCCGGGAGAGAAGTTGCTGGTTGCGGGGGACTTTAATGATGTGTTGTCCTCCGCGCCGTTGCGCGAGTTGCTGGGTGATGGAGTTTTGGAGGCGCTTCCGCTTGCGGATGGGGTGGGTGATGGGTGGACGCATCGGGATGCCGGGGATGGGGTCTATACCCGCAGCAGCTTTGTGCTGGTGAACCGGGAGATGAAGGGGGATTGGGTGGCCGGGTCATCCGGGGTGGTGCGGCATCCGCGGGGGATGGAGGGGTCGGATCACCGGCCGCTGGTGGCGGTGTTCCGGGTCAGCGAATCGCAAACTGCTGGACCTGGAGCCGGTAGTAGCGGTTCTGGCCTTCCGGGACCCGGTCGGTAAAGGTTATGGTTTGGCCGGTTCCGCGGACGGATTCCCCGCCGGGCAAGGGGAGCCAAGGTGCGCCGGGAGCGCGGCTGGTTGCGTACACGAGGGTGTAGTTGAGACCGGGCTTGGAACTCCACGAGAGGTTGACCTCATCGGCTACGCGGGTGACGACCAGACGTGTTTCCGCCCATTCATCCCCGGGGGCGTTGAGGGTTTGAGTTACGCAGCCGGTGAGGATGCCGAGAAGAACGAGCGCGGCATGGGAGAGCCAGCGGCGCGGAATCGTTCGCAGAGGGTCGGCAAAGGGCCGCATACCCGACCTCAATGGCCCGGGCGGTCCACGACGGGTGCGGCAGGAAGATCCCGGCTTTCAAACTGGGCCGGAGGTGCGGCTTGGCCCCGGGCACGGATCGCGGCGCCTTGAATGGGATTGAGGTCAGGATCCCGGACGATGGGGCCGGGTTGGTCGAACCAGGACTCGTTGCGGAGGGCGGCGGCTTCATCTTCGAGATCGAGGTTGTAGCGAGCGGTGAACCATCGCCATTCGGCTCTGCGCCATGAGAAGGCGCGGTCGAGGCCGTTGAGAATGCCGGGGTTGGTGACGTCACGGATGACCAGCGGGTTCGGCATGGATTCCACAGCTTGACCGACCGAAGGGGGAACGAGAGCCAGTGACCCGATAAGCACGGTACGGGTGGGAGGACTCAGGACGAAGCGGAGGCTTTGGAAGTCCGCCGGGTCCAGGCCGAGCCATTCGCGGCCATTCCAGGTGTGGAGGACGACATCGGCTGGGTCGGCGGGGTTCATCTGGTAGGCGACGAGCACAGCCGGACGTTGGTCGATGACATCGAACATCAATTGAATAACCGAGTACCGGGCGGGGGCCACGATGAGGGTATAGCCTCTGTCCCATGCCGTACTTGCCTGAACCGCGATTCCGCTGGAGAGAGCCAGCAACACCAAGCCGAGAATAGCCTTTTTCATAGAAAACTCCTTCGATACCTCCTACTGCTACCATGCAACGGGCGACTTGGCAAAACAAACGTAAAGGCTGGTTGCGAAGGGCAGGGGGGTGTGGTATCGGTAAGCTGCATTCAACCCCTAAACAAGGAGTATGGTTTCATGGCTACGATTACGTTTAAAGGATCCCCGATTCAGACTACTGGCAATCTTCCCGCAGTTGGGACGACGGCCCCGGACTTTTCCCTCACCGGAAAGGATTTGGCGGAGGTCAATTTGGCAACGTTTGCGGGTAAAAAGAAGGTTTTGAGCATCGTTCCCAGCCTGGATACGGGGATTTGCGCGATGTCGGCGAAGGCGTTTAACGCGAAGTTGAGCGGGCGCGAAGATGTGGTGGCGCTGAATGTTTCGGCGGATTTGCCGTTTGCGTCGTCGCGGTTCTGCGATGCGGAGAAGCTTGAGGGGATCGTGAACCTTTCCACGTTCCGGAGTCCGGACTTCGGTACGGCTTACGGGATGACGATTGCGGAAGGTCCGTTGCGGGGCCTGCTGGGGCGGGCGGTACTGGTGTTGGACGAATCCAACACGGTGGTGCATTCGCAATTGGTTCCGGAGATTGCCCAGGAGCCGGATTACGATGCGGTGCTGGCGGCACTATAGGATCACGCTAGCGATAAAAAGCGGCAGGCAGCGGAATTTTTTGTTTGCACGGGGACGGGAATTCGCTACGTTGCCTGCCTGCTTCCTGCGGGGATGTAGCTCAATTGGTTAGAGCGCTGCCCTGTCACGGCAGAGGTTGCGGGTTCGAGC
>DAOLCW010000083.1:0-13244 GCA_035327665.1 Kiritimatiellia bacterium | reverse complement strand
CCTCCCCCTCCGTGTCCTCCGTGTTCTCCGTGGTTAAAGAATCCCCCTTACCCTTCCCCTTCCCCTCCCCCTTCCTCCCCTTACTCGTACACCTACTGTACTCATCATCGATTGATCTGCCTTCGGAAGACCCTCTGCGTGTTACCCTCAATACGCTTCCGTCCGATACACCGGTTGAAAAAGATCCACCCGCCGCGCACAGATCGATGCCACCGGACACGCCGGACAATCCGGTTCCGACATCTCCGGGCAGCGGGTCCGGTTTGTGAAAAAGAAATAATCCACCGCCGCCACCGACAACCCCGACTCCTTCACCAACCTCTCCACCGCCTCATAGGTCGCCTCCCGAACCGCCGCCTCGTCACCCCCCGCAACTTCCTCCCGCCGCTCCAATCGCCCGCGCAACCAATCCTCCGTCACCTCCACCAATCCCGTGCGCAACGCGCTTCGCTGAAGATGGTAGTCAATGATCGGAACCGCCGATTCCCCGTCCGTAACCCGAAGAAAACGCTCCGGCCGATTCTCCAGAATAATCGCCAGCAGCATCGCCTTCTTTTGCAACCGGTCCTCGCGGTAACCCGGCACCTCTCGAAGCAGCTCAAGCAACGTCGCCAACGGCTTCTCCGACCCCGCCGCCACATCGACCAACTTGCGGGGGGTGGTTCCCCCTCGAACAAACCACTCCGCATACTCCCGCAGAATCCGCAAATGCTCCTTCCACATCGGCAAAGGATTGTTCCCTTCATCATCTTCAAACATCGCTGAACATTCCGCGTCACTCATCCCCCCAAGCCGGGCCGGCTGAAAAAGATCCGGATCGCGACTCAACGCTCGTTGCGTACAGAAAAAGAGAAAGTCGGACCCCTTCCTCATCACGCCGCCCCCCCGGGCAATCATCGGACGCTCATAACGACCCTCCTTCAGGTACCAAAAACCAAATTGATGCGCCGCATTAAAAAAGAACGCCTCCAAAGCCCCCCGCGCTCCAGCCGCCGGAAACAAAACCCCCTCACCGCCGGAACAAAAATCAAAAGCGCTTACCGTGCCCAAACCCGGCAAAAACTCCGCAAACCTCTCCACCTGATCATGATTCACCCGAACCCCACTCATGCCTCAACCTCCTTTAACTCCTCTGCTCCTACAACCTGTCCACCGTGGCGGATCGTACCCATGGAGCGCGGCACGATCAGGTCCATCGTGCGGCGACACCTCACCTCAACCTGGACCCCGGCAACCAACCCATCGCTCGCAAGCTCCTCGTCATCCTCCCCCCCATCCTCACGCGTCACCCGCCCCGGCAGGCACCCGGGATCCCCCAGCTCAAGCACGACCCTTTCGCCCGGCCCCACCGCAACATCCATGCGCCGCTCATACCCCTCCCCCACCGCTCGCAACACCTCCACGCTCCGACGGCTAAAATTCGTGAAGGCCAAACGAACGCATGAAGGCTGCGTCGCATCCTCCGAAGAAGGCTCCAGAGCGAAGCCATAATCCCGGTTCAGCCGAAGCTGCTCGCTCAACGACAAATCAAACCGATAATCCTCCGTCACCGGAACATCCAAAACCACCAGAAAACCATCCGAGTATTCCTTCAAAATTCCCGTGTGCCGGCGCAGGTTGCCCTCCTGCACAAGCTCCAACACCACCCGGCGACCAATATACCGCTCCAACATCGGCTCGTACGACGACGCCCCCTGGGCAATCACCTGCTGTGCCGTTGCAGTAATCCTCGCATCCTGCGTATTCAGGATCATCGAGCGCCCCGTACGCTTGAAAGAACCGATAAAGACCGAGACCGCCTGCCCGAAGGCATCCCGGAGCAGGTTGACATAATTGCGGGTCCGGCGCGCCAATCGTCGAAAGCTATTCGGATGATCGCTCCGCCGGATCTCCCGCTCCCGCCGCCGCTGATTGGCCGGAGACAACTCATCATGAAAACGCCGCAGCGCCCGTACCGACCCGTACTGCGACTGATACACCAATGCGCTCGTTTCCCGATGACCGTCCCGCCGGTCCACATGTGGAGCAGGGTAAAGCAACTCCAATCCGTTGTGAAACACACTCAACGTTCCCCAATACCTCCGCCCATCCTGAAATTCCACATTCACCAAATAACCCCGAAACTCCTTCAGACAACGGTCGCGAAGCCGATACTTCACAATCGTCCCGATGAACGCCGTCGCAAAAATCGTGAAAATGGTGAGAAGCAACAAGTTGTCCATGATGAATTCCGGTAACCCGCCCAGCATACCCCACGACCCGCGCCATCAGCAACGTTCCTCTCATCCCATAGTCACGGACCAATTTTTCGGGAGAGGCGATCGTCCATTCAGCTTGTCAGCGCGAAAGAGTTCGAGCTTGATCAATCGTATTACGAATCTTATTTTCGTAACACGACAACAAGGTCGTATAAAAATAAACCGTCAGGAGCGCCTCATGAAATCAATCCGCCATCTCGTCCCCCTTCTCCTTGCCTCCCTTCTATTACCTTCGCTCCCCCTCCACGCCCATCACGCCATGGAGTTTATCGAAACCGAAAGCTATACCACCCTTGGTCAGGGTGAATTTCTCTTCTATGTTCAATACGACTACCTCGTCGAAGACAAAAACGACCCCGACGCCGACCGGTGGGAAATTACCCCCGGTATGGCCTATGGGCTTACCGACCGCCTCATGATCGATGCCCATGTTCACTTCGCAAAATTCGGCAACAACCTCATCGAGGAAGAGTTCCGTGAAACCTACGCCCCCAACGGTCCCTCCCCTTTTCTTGAAGCCCTTGCCCTCACCGCCCAGTATCGCCTCACCGACAACGCCCCCATCAATGTCGCCATCTCCGGAACCCTCGAAGTGCCCTTCAGCCGGGCCCGCGATCTCCTCGATGCCACCGAAGTATACGAGGCCAAACTCATCCTCTCCCGCGACTTCGGCAACCACGGCAACATCACCCTCAATCTCGGATGGAGCGTTGAAGGCAGCGAGGATGAATCCGCAGTCGCCCTCGGAATAAAACATCCCCTCACCTCCGATCCCCATGGCCCCTCCGCCGGACTCGAGTGGCTCTTTGATCCTCAGGATCTCGATGACTCCTGGACCTTGCTCCCCGGCCTCTACCTTCCCATCAGCTCCTCGGGAACCATTCTGAAAACCGGCTTCGAAATCGGCAAAAACGCCGACACCGTCCGGGCCAGCGTCGCCCTCATGAAGCCCTTTTAATGATTCGGCTGGTCGTCATTCTCCTCCTTCCTCTCCTCATGACCCCTCGACTTGCCAGCGGGCATGAGGTGTGGATCACCGCTGACATCGGTCAGGACGACCAGCTCGACATTCGCATCGGCTGCGGCCATTCCTTCCCGGCCAGCAGCCTCGCCATCGCCGACCGTGTCGTGGCCTCCCTCACCCTTCTGTCACTTGGCGATGACGCTCCCGCAACCGTCCTCTCTACCCACACGGAAGGCTCATGGCGTGTTGCCCGCCACCCCGTCCCCGCCTCCCCCGCGCTCCTCACCCTGACCCTTCAGCGCCCCCGGCAACCCGAACCTGTGGGGTGGTCAAGAACATGGTGGTTTTCCCACCCGCCTCCCTCCGAACCTCTTCCTTCCCTGGGTGAAGGCTTGGAAATCGTTGTCATCACCCCTCCCTCCTCCTGGCACATCGGCAAGCCGATAGAACTTGAACTCCACGACAACCGTCAATCGCTATCCGCCCGTGGCACCCTTCACAACCCCGATGGCTCCACCCGGCCCATTCGCCTCAATGCCGCACAACCCGCCACCATCGTCCCCTCGCAAGCCGGGGCCATGATGATTTCCTTCACCCATCGCAACCAATCCGCTACCCTTGTCCTGACCATTCGCCCCGCTCCAACGCAACCCCATGAAAGCTAACCTCCCCCTCCTTCTCCTCGCCATCCTCCTTGGCTCGACCGGCCTCGCCCAGTCCCACGGCATCTCGTGGCGACTGGTTGAGGATGCGATAACCATCGAGGTAACCTATGACGGAGGCGAGCCCATCGCCGACGCCGACGTCGAAATCACCCCGCCCGGCCACCACGTTCCGACCCTTCACCTCGCCACCGATCCCCACGGCCGCTTCACCTTTCTCCCCGCCCAACCCGGCCTCTGGCTCATCCGGGTCGACGACGGCATGGGCCACGCCGAAACCTTCGAACTCGTCTCCGACGGCATGAACCATGCCCTCAGCGCTCCACGCGGATTATCCTCGCGGACCCTTGCCCTCATCGCCGGACTCGCCGTCATCGCCTCCCTCGCCGTACTTTCCGCCTTGGCCGTTAACCTCGCCTCCCGACGAACCGGGCACGGAAATGAAAAAGGGGCCTGACAAGCAGGCCCCTTTCCGCAATCCATCGATTGCCTGAATCAGAATTGCGCCTTGAGCGCTTCCGCCTTGTCGGTCTTCTCCCAAGGGAAAAGGCCGCCTTTGGTCGGCGTCCGGCCAAAGTGACCATAGGACGACGTCGGCTCGTAAATCGGACGCAGCAAATCAAGACCCGACACGATTTCCGCCGGCTTCAGACCGAACACCTTGCGAACCGCTTTGGCCAGCTTGGCCTCGTCGACCTTGCCGGTACCAAACGTTTCCACCAGAACCGAAACCGGTTCCGGATAGCCGATCGCATACGCCAACTGAACTTCCGCCCGCGTCGCCAAACCCGCCGCCACGATATTCTTCGCCACATAGCGAGCCATGTACGCCGCACTGCGGTCCACTTTCGACGGATCCTTGCCGGAAAACGCGCCGCCACCATGTCGGCCCATTCCGCCGTAGGTGTCCACGATGATCTTGCGGCCGGTCAACCCGCAATCCCCCTGAGGGCCCCCGACCACGAAACGGCCGGTCGGATTGATCAGGTAACGGGTCTTCTTGTCGATCAGCTTCGAGGCAATCGTCTTCTTGATCACTTCCTCGATGATTCCCTCAGAAATCTGCTTGTGGGTGACATCCGGGCTGTGCTGCGAGGAAATCACCACCGTGTCCACTCGCACCGGCTTGTTGCCTTCGTACACCACACTCACTTGCGACTTCCCGTCCGGGCGAAGAAACGGAAGCTTGCCCGAGCGCCGCGCATCGGTAAGACCCTTGGTCAGCCGGTGAGCGAGCTGGATCGGAGCCGGCATCAGCTCCTTGGTTTCATCGCACGCGTAGCCAAACATCATTCCCTGGTCGCCCGCTCCTTGCTCCTTGAACAGGCCCTTGCCCTTGGTCACCCCTTGGGCGATATCCGGCGACTGCTCATCCAACGCCACCATCACCGCGCAGGTGTTCGCATCAAACCCCATCTCCGAATCCACATAACCAATCTTCGCAACCTTCTCCCGGGCGATCTTCGCAAAGTTCACCACCGCCTTGGTCGTGATTTCCCCCGCCACAATCAACATCCCCGTCTTGGCCAACGTTTCGCAGGCAATCCGGCTTTTCGGATCCTGCGCCAACAGCGCATCAACAATCGCGTCCGAGACACCGTCGCAAAGTTTATCGGGATGACCCTCGGTAACACATTCCGAGGTGAAGATGTAATTTCCAGTCGACATGAGATGTACTCCTATTTCGTTTGAGTGGCAGGCACACTGCCCGGTTTAACCAATTAATTCAAGAATTTCCGGTGCGATCTCCCCCACCAGGGTCCGGCACTGCTGGTTCACCACCGATGCCGACTCCGACATCAAAACCTCCTCGGCCAGCGCCTCCGCCTGAGAATATTTCAGCTTGCGAACCACATCCTTGACCAGGGGAATCGAGCTCGGACTCACACTGAACTCGTCCACCCCCAGCCCGATCAACAGCGGAACCATCAGGGGATTCCCCGCCATTTCCCCGCAGATTCCCGTCCAAATCCCGTGCTCATGCCCCACATCAATCGTGTTTTTGATCAATCGCAGGATGGCCGGATGGGTCGGTTCATACAAATACGCAATCCGCTCATTGACCCGGTCCACCGCCAGTGTGTACTGGACCAAATCATTCGTGCCGAGGCTGAAAAAACTGACATGCGGTGCCAGCAGGTGAGCGGTCAACGCGGCCGACGGAACCTCGATCATCACCCCCACATCCAGATTCTCATTGAACGGGATCCCCTCCGCCCGCAACTCGTTCTTGCACTCCTCCAACAACGCGTTCGCCTGCAGCAGCTCGTCTCGATTGCTGATCATCGGATACATCAGCTTCACGTTTTCATAGCGGCTCGCCTTCAGGATCGCCCGCAACTGCGTCTTGAAAATCTCCGGCTGGGCCAGGCAAAACCGGATCGCCCGCCACCCCATGAACGGATTGATCTCCGCCGGCATCTTCAACTGCGACAAAAACTTGTCCCCGCCCAGGTCCAACGTCCGGATCACCGCCGGGCCATCCCCCAACCGTCGCGCCACCTCTTCATAGATCTGCGTCTGCTCATCCTCGGTCGGAAGAACTTTGCGCGACAAATAAAGGTACTCCGTCCGGAACAACCCAACCCCGCTCGCCCCCATCGCCAGAACCGAATCCACATCCGTGGGCAGCTCGATATTGCACGAAAGCAAGACATGGTAGCCGTCCACCGTCTCCGCCGGCTCATCCTTCAACCTCGCCAGTTCCGACCGGATCGTCTGCCGCGACGCCTCCACCTTCCCGTAGCGCTCCAACTCCTCACGCGTCGGATCGACAATCAACACCCCCGTGTTCCCATCGATCAAAATCGGATCACCCGTGGAAACCCTTACACTGATGTCGTGAAGCCCGACCACCGCCGGAATCCCCATCGCCCGCGCCATGATCGCCGTATGCGAGGTCGGACTCCCCAAATCCGTCGCAAACCCGATGATCTTCGTCTTGTCCAAAATCGCCGTATCCGACGGCGGCAAATCATTCGCTACCAAAATGTGCGGCTCCGACAGCATCGCCATCGACGCCTGACTGTGACCCGACAGGTTGCGAAGAATCCGCCGCGTCACATCCTTCACATCCATCGCCCGTTCCCGAAGGTAGTCATCCTCCACCTTCAACAAGGCCTGGGTGTACCGGTCCGCCACCAGCCGCAACACCGTCTCCACATTCTTCTTGTGGATCGACAACCCCCGGATCACTTCCTCCACCAGCGCACGGTCGTCCACCACCAATAGATGTGCGTCGAAAATACTCGCGTTTTCCGCCCCGATCGCATCCCGAACCTGGCCCTGAATCTCGTGGATCTGATGCCGCGTTACAATCAACGCATCTTCAAACCGGGCGATCTCACGCGCAATCTCATCCTCCGTGATGTCCCGCTCAACAAACCGCTCCTCCTCGGTAATCCGCAGAAAAACCGGCCCCTGAGCCACCCCCGAAGACACACCAATCCCCTGAAATTGATTGTGCTTCGTAGTTGTCTCGGATGGACTCAACGCCAGATCAATCCTCGTAAAATTTATTCGCGATCAATTCCTCAAGCGCGTCCAGCGCCTGCTCCGCATCCGGACCCGTCGCCGTCACCGTCAACACCGCCCCCTGATACCCCTCCAGCGTGAGCAGCCCCATGATGCTCTTCCCCGATGCCGACATATCCTCCCGCTCCACCGTGATCTCGCTTTGAAACTGACTCACCGTCTTCACAAACAGCGCCGCCGGACGGGCATGAATCCCGAACCGGTTCAATATTTTCATGTCGCGTTGCGCTGTCTTCATCGTTTCCAGTTCATGTCCCCCGGCTTCGTCAATGCGGCCGACGCCGCCGGGTCAACATCGCTATCAATTTCTCATCCAACTCCTTGGCCGCATCGTGGCCAAGATCCTTCAATTTCTGATTGAGCGCCGCCACCTCGATCACATTCGCAAGGTCGCGCCCCGCCGCCACCGGCAGGGTGATCAACGGCACCGAGACCCCCATCACCTCCCGGAACGACGGGGTCAATCCCGAACGGTCCTGCTCGTCATCCACCGACGCCCGCTTCAACCGCACGATCAAATCCAACGCCGTATCCTGACGCATCGACGCCACCCCGAACAAACTGGGCACGTGAATGATCCCCAACCCCCGGATTTCCATATGATAACGGGTTACCTCAACCGAACTTGCGACAATAGCATGGTTGCTCTCCCGCCGCAAGACCGTGATATCGTCCGCCACCAGGCTGTGCCCCCGCTCGATCAATGCCAGAGCCGCCTCGCTTTTCCCGATCCCCGGTTCCCCTTCAATCATCACCCCCACCCCCATGATGTCCACCGTCGTCCCGTGAACCCGAAGCATCGGTGCCGAAAGCCGCTCCACCAGCAGCGTCGCCTCGTTGATAAACTCCCCCGTAATCATCGTCGACCGCAACACCGGCACCCGGTACCTCGCCGACAACGCCTCCATGTCCGGCATGACCCGCCTCCCCCGCGTCAACACCAGCGCAGGAATCCCCTTGCTGAACAGACCCTTCAGCCTTCCCTTCAACTCCTCCGGACTCAAACTTTTCAAATAGCTGCTTTCCGCCAACCCCAACACCTGGATCCGGCGACGCGCGAAATAACGGTAAAAACCCGCCAACGCCAGTCCCGGCCGGTACAACGAAATCTCCGTCACCGGATTGTCCAGAAACTCCTCCCCGCACTCGATCGTCAATCCGAGCTTGGCCGCCCCTGAATCATAAAATTTCCTGACCGTAATCGGCATGAAGCCCCTTACATACTAAATCGTGGTCCGAGGTACAATTCCCGGCTGATCGGATCATTCACCAGAAAGTCGCTCGTGCCCTCCCGCAACACCTTGCCCTCGCAGATCAAATACGCACGATCCACCACGGCAAGGGTTTCCCGCACATTATGATCGGTGATCAATATCCCCAAACCTCTCCGCTTCAATTCGATAATGATCTGTTGCACATCGCTCACCGCCAGGGGGTCCACCCCGCTAAACGGCTCGTCCAGCAGGATCAGCGATGGATTCGTCACCAACGCCCGCGTGATCTCCAGCCGCCGCCGCTCCCCTCCGCTCAACGTATACGCCTTTTGCCGCGCCAAATGGCCAATCTTCAACTCATCGAGAAGAAACTTCAGCCGCTTCCTGCGTTCGTGCCCATGAATCGGCAGCGTCTCCAGAATCGCCATCACGTTCTCTTCCACCGTCAGCCGCCGGAAAATCGACGGCTCTTGAGCCAAATACCCCATCCCCATCCGCGCTCGCAAATACATCGGGGTACGCGTCACATCCCGGCCCTTGAAAAACACCCGCCCCTCCGTCGGCTTCACCAACCCCACCGTCATGTAAAAGCTCGTCGTCTTCCCTGCCCCGTTAGGACCCAACAACCCCACGATCTCTCCCGCATGCACATGATAGTCCACCCCCTTGACCACCTGCTTGCCCCGGTAGGCCTTCACCAACTTTTCCGTGCGAACGAGTTGCTCCTTATCGCCCACCCGCCGGCCCTCCCAGTACATCCCGGCGACTCCCGCCTTCCGGATGAATCACCAACCGGGCTTGAGGCTTGCCCTCCACCCGGTTGTCATCCCGCCAATACGTAATCTCCACCGCTGTGAACGTATCCCGGCCTCGTGTCACCATCGGATCACCGGTCAGCACAATCTTTCCCGAATCCACATGATACACCGCAACCTGCGCACGGGCCTGCTTGTCGTCCTGCAAAATCCGCACCCGCCCCTCCGCACGAATCAGCCGGGCCCGGTTGTTGTTGTCAAACATCACCCGCAACGTGTCCGCGAAAATGCGCATCTGGGGGTCCACCACGATCACATCGTTCTCGAACAGGGCAAACTGGTTCTGATAATCGAACGTCAACTTCTCCGACGTAATGATCGTGCTCTGGTCCCCGTCCGCGAACCCCGTGTGAACGCCTGTCAGGCCCAAAACCAACCCCGCCACCGCAATCCACCGTCCATACTTCCAACTCATTTTCATAAATTCCTACTCCCTTGCCACATTCCGATGCCTGTCCGACACTTCCACCCGGGCTTTCGATATAATTTTCAACGTCTGGTCCCGGTTGTTCCACATAAAACCTTCCCCCATCACCACCAAACCCTCCCGGGTGATCTTCACCGCCGAATCCGAAACCGCCACCTCCCGGCCCCGGTGATAGAAGCACGTCGGCGACTCCACCGTCATCTGCACCACCCGCTCCCCGTTCTCATCCAGTTCCTTGTCGTAGAACTCCATCCGCAACTGGGTAATCTCCACCATCCCGTCCGGCAGCACCATCGCGAAGTCCCCGAAGATCATCGCCGTCATCCGCCCCTCCTCATCGAACGTCGGCACCCGGAACCCCTGAATCCGCGACGCCTCCGTAGCATCCTGACCCCGGACCGGAATCGCCGCTACCATCCCCGCAAGGATCCACGCCGCTAACCTTCTCATGATTCCGAATCCTTCATGTAGCCATCCACCATATCCGCCCAAACACCCTTCCCCCTCAAAAGCCATTCCACCACTTCGCGCACCGCACCGCACCCCCCGGACCGTGTCGTTACCGCCGCCGCCTGCGCCTTCACCTCCGGCACCGCATTCGCCACCGCCACCGCCACCCCGCAACGCCGCATCGCCGGCAAATCCACCAAATCATCCCCCACAAAACAGATCGTCGAAGGTTCGACACCCAAACGCCCCGCAAGTTCAGTCAACCCCTTGCCCTTGTCCCGAACCCCGTCCATCATCGCCTCCACCCCCAGCTCCGCCGCCCGCCGCGTCGCCGCCGCCGACGTCCGACCCGTCAAAATCCCCACCTTGATCCCCGCCTTCCGGGCCATCGAAATCCCATGCCCGTCCTGCACATCAAACCGCTTCCATTCCCCCTCCGGACCATAGATCAACCCCCCGTCCGTCAACACCCCGTCGACATCCAGGACCAGCGCCTCGATCCCCATCGCCCGCTCATTCCCCAACAAGTTCATCAATTCCCTTCAACTGCGGCCACAGCCGTTCCAGAACCTTCAGCGCAACCGCGTTCTCCTTATCCGAAAGCGCCTTCGCCGGGTTCACATGCGTCTCCATAAAAATACCATCGCAGCCCGCCGCCACCGCCGCCCGGGCGAGGTAAGGCGCCCACTTCCCGTCTCCCGCCGTATAATCCCCGCCTCCCCCTGGCCGCTGCACACTGTGCGTCGCGTCAAACACCACCGGATACCCCAACTCCCCCATCTCCAACAGGCTCCTCATATCCGCCACCAGATTGTTGTACCCAAACGAACTCCCCCGCTCCGTCAACACGATCCGACGGTTCCCCGTCGACTCCACCTTCCCGATCACCTGCTTCATATCCCACGGAGCCATAAACTGCCCCTTCTTCACATTCACCACCGCCCCCGTCTCCCCCGCCGCCACCAGCAAATCCGTCTGACGGCATAAAAACGCCGGAATCTGAATCACATCCACCACCTTCGCCGCCGCCTCCGCTTCCCCCGGCGAATGCACATCCGTCAACAACGGCAACCCAAACCGCTCCTTCACCTCCCGCAAAATCTCCAAACCCGCCTCCAGACCCGGACCCCTGAAACCATGAATCGACGACCGGTTCGCCTTGTCATACGACGCCTTGAACACCAGCGGCACCGCCTCCCCCTCCGCCCATTTCGCCAGCCGACCCGCCAGATCCACACATCCCTTCCGGCTTTCAATCACGCACGGCCCCGAAATCAGCGCCAATCGCGCCTTCCCACCCAACTTCAACGAACCGATCTTAAGAGTTTGTGTCATCACGATTTCCAAGGTTTGGAAACAAAACGTCCCCGACTTTCCAAGGTTTGGAAACAAACTGCAACCCCGAATCCATCCCGGGGCCCGCTTGCCCACATCATTGCCGGTTCAGCGTAAACGATCCGCTGTAGCTTCCCGTCGTCTCCCCGTCCCCGCTCGTCGCCGTCCCGCTGACACTCCCGATCACCCGGTTCCCGAACACCGTCCCATTGTAAAAAATCGTCCCTCGCACCCCCCCGCTATCCACATTCGCCACCAACGTAAAATCATTCCCGCTCAAACTCCCCGTCAACTGCTGCCCCGGACGCAAGTTGTCACTCAACACCCGGCCATTCACATCGATGATCACCGTCGCATTCGAGCTTTCACACTCCGTCGGACCATCACCCAACGTCAAACAAACCGTCGCCACCCCCGAATAACGTCCCGCAGTTTCCGGCGGAGGCGGCGTCGGATCACCCCCGCCCCCCCCGCTGCTCCCCCCGCTTTCCGAGATAAAATACGCTCCCGCCGCCACCGCCACCGCGCCTCCCGCGATAATCCCCAGCGTCGCCGCGCTGATTCCCTCATCGCTCGTCGTCGAACGCGACGGAGTCGAAGGCGCCGCAGCCTGACTCGGCGGCACCACCGGCGTCGGCGTCGTCATCGCCGGACGCGACGGCTGCACCACCGGAGCTGGGGTTGTCGCCGGAGGTGGCGTTTGAGCTGGCGTGGGCCGCGCCACCGGAGCCGGACGCGCCGCCGGCGCAGGCGCCACCGCCGCCGGAGCCACCCGCTCCGCCTCCGGATCCCGGAACGTCACCTCATACCATGCCGTTTCCTCCACCGTCCCCTCCCGGTCCTGCGCCTCAATATAATACGAAATCGACGACACCCCGCTCAACAGCCCCGCCTCGATCGTCCCGATAAAAACATTCATTCCTGAAGCCGTCATCGGCACCCGGAAAGGAGCCGCATCCCTGAACAGCGCATAAAACAACGTCACACTTTCGATTCCCCCCTCCCCCCCCGAAACCTGAGCCCGCAACGTCAGCGGCTGCCCCCGGATCGACCAGCTTACCGGCTTATGCTCCAAACGAATCGGCGCCCCCAGCGCCGGCCACAACCAGCCCGCACCCAGCCATAACACCAACCCAAAACGACCAATCTGCTTCATCTTCGACATACAAAATTCCTTCCCACCCCCCCGACAACCCCACCCTCACAAGATAGCGACCTCCGGCAAAGAGGCAAGAACAGGAATCACCAAGCCGCCTCACCGACCTTCCAGCCCATACAACATCACCGCCCCGAAATGCCGCGGCAGAATCGTCAGCGTCCGGTACTCCACCTCATTCCGCCCCCCCAACGCCTCCGACTCAATCCTCAACACCTCATCCTGCAACCGCACCCGCCGGGCAACCTTCATCTCCTTCCGTGGCTTCTCCACCCCCAACACCAGATCCAACCCCTGCCACTCCGCCGAAAACTCCTTCCCGTCCAACCTCGCCGCCCCCCCCCCCCTCCCCACAAAATGCAGAAATACCACCTGATCCTTCCGGTCCGTCCCCCCCCACCCCTCCCCCAACACCACCCCCCCCCCCCC
>DAOLCW010000082.1:0-13249 GCA_035327665.1 Kiritimatiellia bacterium | reverse complement strand
TTGGAAACCAAAACCCCCTCCATTTCCAAGGTTTGGAAACAAACTTGCGGGGGGTGAACCCAAAGATCGTTAAAGCAGGCCGCTCAACATGCTCCCCAATGGAACAGGCTTCCAGCCTGTGACCTCCCCTCCACCCTTCAACAACTATTGGTGTGTCCCCAATACGTGTTGCCACACGAACGGGCGTTGCTGTCGATGAAAAAGCAAAGAATCAATCCACCGGCTCAAGCTCGCACGTGGCGAGGTTCAGAATCCGCTCGCACAACGCTCCGAAAGGAATGCCCGCCGCCGCCGCCGCTTTGGGCAAAAGGCTGGTGGGGGTGAATCCGGGAATGCTGTTGAGTTCAAGAAGGTACGGAGTGCCATCCTCGGCAAGACGAATGTCCACCCGGCCCAATCCTCTCGCCCCAAGTGCCCGGTAGGCAGCGAGGGCGGTTTCCTGGCAGCGCGCTGCGAGAGGTTCCGGCAAAGGCGCGGGAGCGAGGTACTCGGTCATGCCCTTGGTATATTTGGCCTGAAAACTGTAATTGCCTTCCGGCGCGCGGATTTCCACGATGGGAAGAATCTGGTCGCCCACAATCCCCACCGTCAGCTCGCGACCGGGAATGAACGCTTCAACGAGCCAGGTCCGGTCGTAGCGGGCAGCATCGGCCACCGCCGCCGTCCATGCGGATTCGTCCCGGGCAATCGAAATCCCGATGCTCGACCCTTGTCGCGGCGGTTTCACCACCACCGGCAGAGGCAACTTGCGGGGGGTCATCGCATCAAGCTCCTCCCACGGCGGCGTGGGTAGTCCATGTTCCTCAAATCGCTTCTTGCTCGCGAGCTTGTCGAAAGCGATACGGCTGGCCATGGAGCCCGAACCGGTAAACGGAATACCTCTTTCTTCAAGAATGGCTTGCACCGTCCCGTCTTCACCATACGAGCCGTGAAGGGCAATGAACACCGCCTCCACATCGGATGGAAGCACGAGTTCGCGGGAAGTGACGTCGATCCGGGCAACCTGATACCCCGCGTGATCGAGGGCATCCGCAATCGCCGCGCCCGAGGCGAGCGACACCTCCCGCTCCTCGGACGGCCCTCCCATCAATACTGCGACCCGCTCAAATCGTTTGCTCATAACCATGCTTCCTTTGCCCAGCTTCCAATCACATCCACATCCCCCGCCCCGATCAACAACACCACATCCCCCTCCCGTGCGAGGTTATGCAGCCGTATCCATGCCGCGTCCAGTCCCTCACATACCTGAACCCCGCCCCGACCCGCTCGCTCAAACGCCCGCCCCAAATCTTCGATCGCTCCCCCCTCCACAAACCGTTCTGACGCGCTGTACACCGGAACCAGCAACAGCTCGTCTACCCCATCCAGCGCCTCCACGAAACCTTCCGCAAACCGTTTCGTCCGGCTATATCGATGAGGTTGAAAAACCCCGATCACCCGGCCTGAAGTAAGCTGCCTCGCTTGCTCCAACAACGCCTTGATCTCCGTGGGGTGATGGGCATAGTCCGAAATCATCCGGATTCCCCGCGCCTCGACAACCGTCTCGAATCGGCGGCGGGGCAGCCTGAACGATCCCAACGCCTCGCTGGCCGCCTCCACATCGCATCCCATCAAATAAATCGCCCCGAGGCTGGCCAACGCGTTCGCCACATTATGCCGACCCGGAACCCCCAACCGAACCTCCCCCTGTGGCCTCCCCTCCACCATCAGCGTGAACCGTTGTCCCCCTTCCTTCAGCGCCACGACATCACGAGCGGTCAGATCCCCCTCCCCCTCCACCGAAAACGTAACCACCCGCGCACCCGCCGCATCCTTCCCAAGCACCCCTTCATCCCCCGCCGGACAAACCACCCCTTCCTTTGTCAAAAAAACCAATTCCCGGTAAACCTTCATCAGGGAATCCGCATCGGGGAAAAAATCCACATGATCCAATTCCGTGTGGGTAATCACCGACCACCTCGGACGGTAAAGAGCCAACGAGCCGTCGCTCTCATCCGCCTCCGCTAGAAAACAATCTCGACCGAATCCGCCCGCCGCCCCGGCTTGACCGTAGGGCTGACCTCCGATCGCATACGCTGGCTCCCGACCCACGGCTTGAAGAACATGATACACCATGCAACAGGTCGTCGTCTTCCCATGCGTCCCCGCCACCGCGATAGACTCCTCATACCGCTCCATCCACACCGGCAACACCGCCCCTCGCTCGATCACCGGGATTCCCCGCTCCCGCGCCGCCACCAATTCCGGATGGTCCAGTGGCACCGCCGGACTTCTCACCACCCAGCCGGTTACTCCGGAAAGATGACCCGGATCATGGCCGATCGCGCACGGAATCCCCCGCTCCCGAAGCCACGAAATCAAGGGCCCCTCCACCTCATCGCAACCTGTAACCGTGAATCCGGCATCGTTCAAATGAGCCGCCAACCCCGCCATGCCCACGCCTCCGATTCCCGCAAAATGCACCTCATCCTTCCGCCGGTTCAGCCACGCCCGGGCCACCTCCGCCTGGACCCGCCATTTCTCACCCCATCCTTGTTCCAGTGCACCTTTCATCCAAGCACCACATCATGCGACCCTGCGGCTTTGGAAAGATGGACAACTCTGAAGTTGGATGAAAAGCACATCAACACAAACGCATCCTACTCCACAGTGCCCATCACCTTTTCCACCACATCCGCCAGCCGTTCCGCACCATCCCCAATCGCCCGCGATCGGGCCGCCTTCGCCATCCTCTCCCGTCGGTCGGCCACCCGAAGCGAACGGTCAAGATACGTCACCAACCAATCCACATTCAAATCCCGCTCCGGCGCCACATCCGCCGCTCCCAGTTTCTCCATCGCCCGCGCATTCGCCATCTGGTGATCCCTCACCGCAAACGGATACGGCACCAGCAACGAAGGCAGACCAAACACACACAACTCCGAACAGGTGGATGCCCCCGACCGGCAGATCGCATAGTCCGCGCGGTGATACAGCGGGGCCATGTCCCGCGTAAAGGCCATCACCTCATGGTCCACTCCCGCCGTCCGGTACCGTTCCCGAATCCATTCTGCATCCTTCTCACCCGTCAGATGCAACACCCGGAAAGTCGCCCGACCCGACAACTCCACAAAGGCCGCCGACACCAAATCGTTGACCTTGTGAGCCCCCCGGCTTCCCCCCATCACCAAAAACGTAAACGGGAAATCCGTCGACTCGCTTCCCCCCCCTGCCGCATCCTCCACCAGATCCTTGCGCAGCGGCATTCCGGTTACCATCAAGTCCCGACCGCGAAGGTAATACCTCGTCTCCTCGAAACAACCGCATACCGCCGTCGACCACCGTGACAGCATCGCAATCGCCCGACCGGGGATGACATTTGCCTCATGCAGTACCACCGGAACGCCCAACGTCAAAGCCGCCCCCACCGGACCAACCGACGCATAACTCCCCATCGCCAACACCGCGTCCGGACGGGACCCTGCCATCTCCTGACGAACCCGCCACACCGCCTTCACCAGCCTAACCGCTGTCGAAACCACCCGTAAAGGTGAACGCGACTGAAACCCTTCCGCCGGCACACACGCCACCTCCCCCGTCCACCCCCGCACCGCCTCGTGCTCCACATCCTTTCCCGCCAACCACAGCGTCACCTCGTGCCCGCGACGCCGCAATTCCTCTGCCGTCGCCAGCCCCGGAAAAATGTGCCCTCCCGTCCCCCCGCATGCCACTGCCACCCTCATCGCCACACCTCGCCCCCGCGTTCCCGCTCCAACAAGGCCCGCTTCCATCCCAACCCCGAAGAAAATCCGCCCAGCGCCCCCGCTGATCCCAGCACCCGGTGACACGGCACAAACAAGGGAATTTGATTCACCGCGCACGCATGCCCCGCCGCCCGCGCCGCCTTCGGCGAACCCGCCGCCGCCGCAAGCTCCCCGTACGTGCACGTTTCGCCAAAACCAAGGTCCAGCATCGCCGTCCACACCGCCGTGGTAAATGCCGACGCCACCGGCAACCGGACCGGAGGCCTCGGGTGCCGCTTGCCTTCAAGCAAACCCCGAATCATCTCCCCCGCCTCCGTCAATGCCGTCCGGTTTGCCCCCGCTGGATGCTCCACCAAAGCCGAAAGATACCTAAGATCGCCTTGTCGCTCGTCCGTCACCCTCGGAAGGTCGCACCCCGTGACCGCCCCCTCTGCGACCTCCACGCAAATGTCCCCCCACGTCGTCGCCACCCGAAGCACGCTCACTGCCATCGCCCCCTCCATGCTCAACGCAACAGACTGAACAAAATGAACGCCACGATCACCACCGCTGCGAACATCACAATCGCCTTGTTTCGCATGATTCTCCGCTCATAACTGATCGAGCGGCTCGCCTTGCCGAAACTCCCCGTGGAAAGATAATTCGCCAATCGCGCCGAGTCCGCTGCCCCCCCCCGGCGCGTCCCGCTACCTCCAGAAAGCCGGTCCCCCACCACCTCCTCTTGCTTCTCCTTCACCTCCGGCTCCCCACCCTCCGGATCAACAAATTCCTCCCCCTCCACATCCGGAATCTTCCCCCCTTTGCGACCCGGAACTGCACCCTCCGCGAGCAGGCTGCTCGCCAGCTTCTCCAGCGCCTTCACTTGCTCACGGAGCCGATCCGCTTCCCGGTCAAGCTCCCGCTGCCGCCGCTCCAGCGCGCTTTCCTTCTTCGAAAACATCGCCATCGCCGCTTACAACCATCCATTCAGCGCAAGCATCAGATAGATCAGGAACAACACCACCAGCGTTCCCGCCAGCGGACCTGTCACCCCCAAACCCACCTTCAACCAATACATCACCGACGTCCCATCCCCTCCGCTACCCCGGCTCTCAAACCGAACCGCCGCGACCTCTTCCGATCCCGGCCCCCGGCCCTGACTCACCGCATCCAGCCGCGCCATCGACTTGTTGTAATCCTCCCGCGCCTCCTCCACCACCGCCAACCCCCGCAACAGTTCCTCATGCACCCGATCCTCCGGCCACGCATCCTCCTGAATCGACTCCAGCTCCGACAACAATTCCCGGAACCTCCCCCGCGTCGAAGCCATCAATTCCAATTGCCGTTGCGTCTCCAGGTAATCCCGTTCCAGCATGGTCAGGCTCCGCTGCAAACTCCCCGTGACCTCCCGCTTACCCCGCTCGAAGTCCTCCTGCTTGCGCCGGGCATCCTCCAACTCCCGCTTCTCCTGCTCCAATTGCTCCTGACGCTTACGCAACACTTCGATTTCCTGCAACGCCCGCGTCGCCTGCTCGTCCACCTCCTGCTTGTGCCGGGCCATCCGGGTTAAATTAAAGTCTGACACCTGTCGCGACACCCCCTCCTCCGCGCCCCCCCCCTTCGCCGGAGCCGGTTCATCCCCCGGCCCCATTTTAATCCGGGTTGCCCGGTCGCGTTGACGAATCAGGTCATCATCAAAAAAATCTGTCGAACCCATGTTGCACCTCGGAAGTCTACGGACGTGGTATCTTCAAAGTCTGACCCACCCGGATGCTCGCTGGACTCCGCAACACATCCCGGTTGGCTTCATAAATCACATTCCAGCGGCTGGCGTCGTTGTACACCTTCCCGGCAATCCTCGACAGCGTGTCTCCCGGCTGCACCACGTAGCTGTCCATACGCCCCGCCGCCGGAGGCGCGGCGTCCGCGCCGGTTCCTGCAACTGCCCCCCCTGCGCCAACCGTGCCCGGCCCATCCGTCCGCGCCACCGGCATCGCTCGCAACCGGCGGATCTCCTCCCGCTCCGCCTCCAACAATTCCGCCAGCGCCTGCTTCTCCCGCTGAAGCTGGTTGATCATCCGCACCGCCTGATTCGGCTGCGAGGGCAACGACGCCGCATAACTCAACTTCGCATTGCCAATCAATTGCTCCACCAGATCGCGCCGCTCCGCTCCCGGATTCAGCTCCAGAAACTTCTCGTAATGGTAAATCGCCCGCAGATCGTTGCGCAGATGCCGGTCATATAGCTCCGCCAGCTCCCAATGCGCCCGCGCCAGACCCGGGCGCCGCTGCAACGCCTTCTCGTACCATTCCACCGCCCCCTCCAGATCCCCGGAATTCGCCAATGTCCGCGCCCGGTTCATCCTCGGGTCCCGGTCCGGACCCGCCTCCCCGCAACCGGCGGAACCTACCGCCATCAGCCCGACAATACCGGCCAACCAAACGATCCGAACAACGTTGAACAAGCTACTGATCATGGTCCTGATAGAATACAAAAACGTTCACACGAATCGATCACCGCGAGCCGGACACAACAAATACCTCCCGGCACACCGTAACCATCACTGAATAGGTTCTAGTCTTCCCCGCATCCGCCGTCAATCGCCATCCTCCAACATCGCCATTCTTGGGCGCATCTCCAACGTTCTCCAATCGGACACGTGCAGCACATGCCGTGCAGATTTCCCCCCTGGGGGAGGGCGGAGCTCCGCGACGCCGCATTCGGGACACAATACACAAATTCGGAAATGCGCTCGCCATTCTCCACACAAAAAAAGCGTCCCGCCAATCACGGCGGGACGCTTGAAGAACGAGACCGGAAAAAACCGGTTACTTCTTATCGCCCGGATGCCACTCCTCGGACTGACCGAGGTTCGCCCCGAACGCCTCGTCGAACGCGCCGGCCAGATCCACCAGATCCTCGCCCGGACGCAGCCCTTCCAGCATGTCGTCGCTGATTTCGAACTCCTCGTCCGAAAGCTTCGCCGCCTTGATGCTCAACCCGATCCGGCGCTCGACCGTATCGATCTTGATCACCCGCGCTTCCACTTCCTGTCCGGGCTGGAGGGCGTCCCGGACCTTCTGCACCCGGTCGTCGCTGATCTGGCTGATATGCACCAGACCATCGATCCCTTCCTCGATCTCCACAAACGCCCCGAACGAAGCGAGCTTGGAAACCTTGCCCTTGACCAGTTGGCCCACCGTGAACCGGGAGGCAATGCTGCTCCACGGATCGTGCTGGGCCTGCTTCAACCCGAGGCTGATCCGCTGGTTCGCGGCATCCACTTCGAGGATCACCGCTTCCACTTCCTCGCCCTTCTTCAGGACTTCGGAAGGATGATTCACCTTGCGGGTCCACGACATGTCCGACACGTGAATCATGCCGTCGATCCCCGGCTCCAGCTCCACAAACGCCCCGTAGGAGGTGAAATTGCGGACTGCGCCCGAAACCTTCGCGCCGATCGGATACTTCTCCTGCACCCGTTGCCACGGATTCGACTCGGTCTGGCGAATGCCCAGCGAAATCTTCTGGTCGTCCTTGTTGATGTTCAGGATCACCGCGTCCACCGTCTGGCCCGGCTCGAGCATGTCCGAAGCCTTGGCAATCCGCTTCGTCCACGACATTTCCGACACGTGCACCATGCCTTCCACGCCTTCCTCGATCTCCACGAACGCACCGTAAGGAACAAGGTTGACCACCTTGCCGCTGATCCGCGTGCCCACCGGGTACTTCCGCTCGATATCGTCCCACGGGTTCGGCAACTGCTGCTTCAGCCCCAGCGAAATCCGGTCCTTGTCCCGGTCCACGTCCAGAATCATTACTTCCAACTCCTGGCCAACCTTCACCACTTCCGAAGGATGATTCACCCGGCCCCAGCTCATGTCCGTAATGTGCAGCAAGCCGTCCATCCCGTTCAGGTCCACGAACGCTCCGAAATCCGTGATGTTCTTCACGATTCCGCGCCGCACCTGGCCCGGCTGGATCTCCCCCATCAACTCCTTCTTCTGCTCCCGGCGAACATCTTCCATCAGTTCCCGGCGCGATACCACAATGTTCCGCCGCTCCCGGTTGATCTTGATGATCTTGAAATCCAATTCCCGGTCCATGTACTCGTCCAGCGAGCGCACCGGAATCACGTCGATCTGCGAACCGGGAAGGAACGCATCCACCCCCACATCCACAATCAAGCCGCCTTTGACCCGGCCCCGGATAATCCCGTTGATCGTGCTGCCTTCCACATAATTCGCCAGCACCCGGTCCCAGTTGCGTTGCTGCTCCGCCCGGCGCTTGCTGACATTCACCATCCCCGCTTCATCTTCGAGGACTTCAATCAAAACTTCCACCACATCGCCCGGCTGCACCGACTCGATGTCCTTGAATTCATTCGCCGGAACAATGCCTTCCGACTTGTAGCCGATATCGATCAGCACTTCTTTTTCGCGCACGGCAAGCACCCGGCCTTCGATGATCGAGCCTTCCGTGAATTTCTTGAGGGTTTGTTCGTAAAGGTCGGCCATCGCAGACGAGCCAACCGGGGTTACAGGTTTAGACACAACACATTTCTCCAACTGAGCGACCTACCCTCCGCGTCACCGCAGAACCAAGGCGATCGATTGCTGACACACCCGTCTCAACCGGAGGCAGGCATGAAAGTCGCGCATCCTAGGGAGCCCCAACCACCGTGGCAAGCCCCAAAAGCAACAAAAACTAGGCCTGCAGCGGGTGTTCACGAAGCTGCGGCTCGGCGGGACGCCTCGCCCTACCCATCTCCCCATTCCTCCCATCGTGCTTCCGGCTACCCGCTTCGCGCTACGCCCCGACACGTGGATAGTTCGTCATTCGTCATTCTTCAATCCACCCCCGGCTTTCGACGCAACGCCTTCTTATCACCTTGCTTACGCTTCTCCTCGACCATTCTGGCCTTTTGTCGCCGCGAACGCCGCCGTTTCTGCCTCCGGATCTTCTCCGCCTCCTGCTGCCGGGCGCTTTTACGCCCCTCCTCAATCGCCTCCAATTTTTCGCATAACTCCCTGCGCGCGAAGAACCTGTTCATCGCCTGTGAACGCTCCCGCTGGCACTTTACCTCCACCCCCGAAGGCCGGTGGATCAACTGCACACACGACGACGTCTTGTTGATCTTCTGCCCCCCGCTCCCCGACCCCCGGATAAACGACTCCTCCAGATCCTCCTCCCGGATCCCCAAACGCGCCATCCGCGACGCCAAATCCGCCGTTTTTGCCTCTGAAAATGGATATGAACCCGACATAAGCCACTCAATACCTCAACATCATCCAGCGCCCAATCTACTCCCATCCCGTGCCATGCACCAGCAAAGATCCTCAAGGGAAAATTTAATCAAAATTTACTCACTTTTTCTCTTTACCCCCCACCCACCACCCTCTATGGTGGTAATAGACATGCACTACATGTCGTAACACGAAAGGTTGCATCATGAAGAAATTGGCCATTACTCTTTGCGCGGCATTAATGCTGCCCGCCATCGCCTCCGCCTCCCTCATCGTCGAATACACCTTTGGACCTCTCGCCGATCCCGGCGTCGCCACCGCAGATGCGGTCGGAGCAAACCTCAGCGCCTCCGCAGTCACCTTGTCGGCAGGCAGCGTGACCTTCGGCTCCGCCCAAGCCACCACTTGGACCGGATCCGGTCCTTGGTATGCTCAAGGAAACGCTGGCTGGGCCCAGAACACTCAGGCTGACGCGAAATATTTTGTGTTCACCATTACCGCTAATCCTGGCTACACCTTCTCGCTTACCGACATCAGCTTTCTTTACCGCGCGACAGCTGCGGGGCCAGAGTCGATCGGCTATGCCATCAACGGAGCAAACATCACCTCCTTTGGACGCGGATCGACCCTCACCGAATCTCATGTGAACACCTTGAACTTGACGGGCCTGACTTCCGCCGAAGTTCGGATTCAAGGATGGGTCCCCACTGGCGGCACCTCCTCCGGCGGCGGCGACTTCCGGATCGACGACATCCGACTCACCGGAACGGTCGTTCCCGAACCTGGCTCCCTCGCCCTTCTCGGCCTCGGCGCCCTCATGGTCCTTCATCTTAGGCGCCGCAAAGCCTAACCCGGATCAACCAACCTTTCACCAAACCGCCGCGAAGCCTCGTGCCTCGCGGCGGTTTTTTTATTCTCCCTTCCCGCCTCTTTAGAGACACAGAGCCCCCTCCGCTGTCCCAACATGCCTGGGTCAATCTATGGCATAGCAACTCTTAGTCGATACAACGTTGCCACGGGCGGTTGGTTTGTGTCCGACAGCGCATCCGTTCCGCCCACTCCCATCCGCGGTTCTGCGCCGGGAACGTCGCTCCAGATACCGGATGAAAGATTCGCCGTGAACTGGAGCCGATACACCCGCCCCGTCGAACCCGGTTCAAAATGAACAACCAGCGGCGGACCGGAATCGACCGCAAACACGTGAAACACCGAGTTGGCGTCATTCGGATCAAGATCGGCGATGAATTGCTGCCGCAACGTCATCTCCTTGTCCGGATCAAAACGCTGGTCCACATCCGCCCACGTCTCACCCTCTCCTCTCTCGATCCCGTGGGTGTCGTACCAGTTGATCGGCACCAGCGATAGGCTCTTGAAGTGCGCGGTGACAAACAGGTTCGCCGTGACCTGGGTATCCGTACGCGGGTTGTCGGTCCGTCCGTCGCTCCATTGATCAAACTCCGCCCCCGCATCGGGAATCGCCGCGACAGGTGTCCCATCCAGGCCGGACATCACCACCTGCAGGATCGCACCCGTCAGTACACCACCGGGTCCTGCTTGGTAGACAAGGTTGAATTCGCCGGGTCGCAAAAGGCATGGGTAGCCCGCGTTCCGCGCACCCACGTCTTCCGACCAGACATCGACGAAATCCCAATCGAGATAGGTGGTGTGTTGATCGCGCGGATAGGTCATTTCCGCCGTGGTCCGGCCCTCACCACGCGCGCTGTTGGTCAATCCGGATATGTCCACGTCCCAATAGCTGTTGGTGACCGTGCCCCGGACAAATCGTCCAAGCAGGCCGCCGACGTTCGCTCCGGTACCCGTAACCGGTCCCGCACTGTAGGAGTGCCGGATGATGCCGTCGGTACTGCCGCCTGAAATGGTATAACCGCTTTCGCCCACCAACCCGCCGACCTGATTTACGCCGCTGACCGCGACGCGACTATAGCAGTTGGAGATGACTCCGCCTTGGAGGTAGCCGATCAGGCCGCCCACGTAGTCGGCGCCCGCGACGGTTCCCAAGGCAAACGATTGCTGCACCAAACTCGTAGCGGCGGAGACCCGTCCGAACAGGCCTGCCGAGTTGTTTTCACCGCGCAGAAGTACATCCGCGTGGCAATGTGTGGCCGTGCCTGAAAACCAACCCGCCAGACCGCCCGCATGAGATCCGTTTGCCAAAATCGTTCCTGTTCCGCGGCAATGGGCAAGCGTGGTGAGGCTCATTGCATAGCCCGCCAATGTAGCGACCCCGTCCAGAGCGCATACATGTACAGATGACAGCGTGAGGTTGCTGACCGCCGCAGATTGCATGTAACCGAACAATCCCGCAGACGACGTGCGCGGTCGATTCACAACAAGGTTCGATATGGTGTGTCCGGCACCGTCGAGCGTGCCGCGAAAACTGATTGCGCCCGCACCTGCTCCGACCGGGGACCACCCCTTTCCTCCATGCCAGACGACCGTTGAGGATGCGTCGATGTCGGAGGCGAGGCGATAATGATTGGTAAGGCCCTGCTGCATGGCCGCCAGTTCGTCGAGGTTGTGAATGAGATAGGGCGAGTCCGGTGTGCCGTCACCGGTCAGATCGTCCAATGTGACGGGTTCGGGCGTCGCGTAGATCGAAAAATCGCGGAACCGGGGGGCATCCGCGCCTTCGTCGATCTGCCACACGGTATCGAAGTTGAAGAAAGGATACGACGCCTGCTGACGCATTTCCGGTGTGGTCAGCCCAACGCCGCGCGCGCTGTTGGTCCAGCCCGAAGCATCCATATCCCAAAAGGCATTCTGCACACCACCGCGCACGAAGTGTCCCAGCAGGCCGCCGACTTGTGCGCCGGTACCTTCAACCAGTCCGTCGGAGTAACAGCGATAGATAAACGCGTCGGTACTTCCCCCCGAAATGGTGTATCCACTAAGTCCGACCAGGCCGCCGACTTGCGAGGTTCCGCGCACATCCGTCCGGCTGTAACTGTCGGTCAACAAACCGCCTTGCAGATATCCAACCAAGCCCCCCACAAAGGTGTTTCCGGCCAACGCGCCGCGCGCCGAGCTGTGATACATCGTGCTTGAGGCATTTGATATGCGGCCCGCCAGCCCCCCTACGTTGTCCGTGCCGATGGCGTGCACTTCGCTGGATACCCGATGCAGGTAGACAAGACTGCCCCACCCCAGCACACCGCCAACATGACCGCCGTACGCCAGCAGGGTGCCGTCAGTTGAACAATTCTCCAGCGAGGTCTGGTTATACGCATAACCGCTCAGCGCAGCGACTAGGCCGTTTCCGTGCATATGTGCGTTTTCAATTCGCAGATGGCTGATCGCGGCGGCATTCAGGTTGCCAAACAACCCTATGTAGTCGGCCAGCGGACGATTCACCGTGAGGTTGGAAATGATGTGCCCGCCCCCGTCCAACGTGCCCCGGAAACTGCCCGCTCCGGAGTCCGGGCCGACGGGCGCCCATCCTTGTCCGCCATCCCAGATCACGGTCGGCGAGGCATCGATATCGGCGGCAAGGCGATAGTGATTGGTCAGACTCAAGCGCACGGCGTTGAGTTCATCGAGTGACGAAATGAGGAACGGATCCTCGGGCGTGCCGCTGCCGTCCAGCATGTCGAGGGTGATGATCGCCGGGTGCGAATAGGCGGCCAGATCACGGAATGCCGGGTAGGTGACGTCTTCGTCAATCTGCCAGAGCGTGTCAAAATTATACCATGCATACGTAGCCTGTTGTTGCATCTCGGGCGTACTCTTGCCAGTCCCACGCGCGCTGTTAGTTTGACCGGATGCCTCTGTATCCCAATAACTGTATGCCTCGAAATTGTGGCCGGCCGCATTCACCGCACCGACCAAGCCGCCTACCGCGCTGGATCCGCTCACCGGCCCCGTGCTGAATGAACGCAACAAGCGCGCGCGGCTGGCCGAGGCGGACGCGCCCATATACCCGATGAGTCCGCCCGCGTTGGACCCGCCTTCCACAATGGCGTGGCTGTAGCAATCGGTCATCAAGGCCGTGATGAGCTGCCCGGCGAGGCCGCCGACCATGCTGGTGCCCTCAACGATGCCCTCGGTCCGGCAATGATAGATCGTCACATTGCCTGCCGTGTTCCCGATCAATCCGCCCACGCGCGTATCGCCGCGCGTGACGGCGTTGCAGCTCAGCGCGTGAAGCTGTCCGCCGGTGGCGTAGCCGATCAATCCACCCGCGTCCGATCCGCCGCTGACATCCAACTCCGTCCCCCGCACAAACTCCACCCGCGTACCGGTGGCATGGGCGATCAGGCTGC
>DAOLCW010000081.1:0-13289 GCA_035327665.1 Kiritimatiellia bacterium | reverse complement strand
CTACCCATCAAGGCCCCAACGCCCCGAGATCGCTCCCGCCCCCACCCCCCGCAAGTTGGCCCACGATCCCAATTGGAATCCCATCACCGATTTCGACGTCCCCCCCTCCCCCGGCCTCACCCGCTTCCATGACCTGAACCTCCAGAACCCTATTCTCCACGCCATCGCCGACCTCGGCTTCAAATACTGCACCCCCATTCAAGCCCAGATCCTTCCCCACACCCTCGTCGGCAAGGATGCCTTCGGCAAGGCCCAGACCGGAACCGGCAAAACCGCCGCCTTCCTCATCGCCATCTTCGACTACTTCCTCCGCCACCCCCTCCCCGAAGGCCGACCCGGCGCCACCCCTCGCGCCCTCATCATCGCCCCCACCCGTGAACTCGTCCTTCAGATCGTCCGCGATGCCGAAGGACTCAACACCTACGCCGGTTTCAATGTCCTCGCCGTCTACGGAGGCATGGACTACGACAAACAGCTCCGCAAACTCCAGGGCGCCCCCGTCGACCTCGTCGTCGCCACCCCCGGACGCCTCATTGACTTTATGCGCCGCCGCGACATCCACCTCCGCGAAGTCGAAGTCCTCGTCCTCGACGAAGCCGACCGCATGCTCGACATGGGGTTCATCCCCGACGTCAAGACCATCGTCCACGCCACCCCCCAGAAAAGCCGGCGCCAAACCCTTTTCTTCAGCGCCACCCTCACCCCCGACATCACCCGCCTTGCCACCCAGTGGACCCGCGACCCCGTCTCCATCGAAATCGAGCCCGAGCAAGTCGCCGTCGATACCGTTGAGCAGATCATCTACATCGTCACCGAATCCGAAAAATTCGCCCTCCTCTTCAACCTCCTCCGCCACGAGCAGACCTTCAAAGCCATCGTCTTCGTCAATCGCCGCGATCATGCCGAAGGCCTATGCCACAAACTTGCCGCCCACGGCATCGACTGCGAACTCCTCTCCGGAGCCGTCCCCCAGCGCAAGCGCCTGCAAGTCCTCGACCAGTTCAAAGCCGGTGCCTTCCCCGTCCTCGTCGCCACCGACGTCGCCGGACGCGGCATCCACGTCGACGGCATCAGCCATGTCATCAACTTCAACATGCCCGAAGATCCCGAGGACTACGTCCACCGTATCGGCCGCACCGGCCGGGCCGGTGCCAGCGGGCAATCCATCAGCTTTGCCACCGAAAGCGAATCCTTCTTCATTCCCGGCGTCGAGGAATTCATCAAACGTTCCCTCCCTTGCAAAGTCCCCGACGAGGAACTCGTCACCGAGCCCCCTCCTCCTCCCGGTGGCTACAAAGCCCCTCCCCGCCGCCCTCGCAGCCCCGACTCCGGCGGACCCCGCGGTGGCGGGCGTGGCGGACCCCGGGGCGGTGGACGTTCCAGCGGCGGTGGCCGTCGCCCTCCTCGCCGGTAACTCACCCGATCAAGCCACACGACGCATCCGCAGAAGCGGTGCCCCCGCCGCTTTCCTCTCCCCCGGTAGCAAATCCCCCTTGCTCACCATTCTCCGATTCCCTTCACCTTTTCTTCGTATCTTCCACGACTTTCTTTCGCTTTTTTTTCTTTCCATTGTATACTGGGTTCGACGGGACAAGACGATAAAGACCGAAAGATTTGACAAAACGAAAGCTCAACCCGCATAGTCCCGCGCCCAAATCATGATCAAGTCAACGTTCCAACCTGATGTCGACCATTTCCTCGCCGAGGTCCGCAAGCTCATGGCCGAGGGTCTATCTGACACCGTGTTGAATCAATTACCGGCCGAAAGCAGCAACATCCTTGCCAGCGGGAAAATGCTTCGTTCCCGCCTGTGCTTCCGGGTCGGCATCCCCGCCGGAGTCAATTACCGCACCCTTCTTTACGCCAGCGCCGCCGTCGAAATGATCCATGCGGCCAGCCTCCTCCATGATGACGTCATCGATGGCGGGCAACTCCGGCGCGGGGCCCCCACCTTCTGGGTTCAGCGGGGCATCCCTGGAGCCATTCTCGTCGGCGACCTCATGCTGTTTAAAGCCCTTGATCTCACCTGCGATCTCGAAAACGGGGCCCTGACCCGAAAACTGATCAAACTGACCGGGGAAGTCTGCGACGCCGAATCGGAACAAGAGCTCTTGTTGCGCGGCTATGCTCCCAGTTGGGAAAACTGCATCAAAATTGCCCGCCGTAAAACCGGCGCCCTCTTTGCCTTCTCCGCCTTCGCCTGTAGCAAAGGAGATCCCAAACTTGGCGACATCCTTCTCGAGGCCGGTTACGAAATCGGGACCGCCTACCAGTTGGCTGACGACATCCTCGACGCTACCGGCTCCACCGATACCTCCGGGAAAAGCCTCGGCAGCGATGTCCAACGCAACAAAACCACCGCCGCCACCACCGCTTCCGCACTCCCCGAACTCACCATTGATCAAGCCGTGGCCTACGTCCATGAACTCTGCGATCAAGCCCTCCGGCAGCTCAAACCCTGGCCTAACGTTCACCGGGGATGGACTGACTTCATGGAACTCGACATGAAACCCGCCCTTGACCTCTTCCTTGCTGCCACCCGCCCTCCCGCAGTTGCTCTGCCTTGAAATTCCACGCGGTTTAACGTATCCGCATTGACAACCGTTCGCGGGTAAGTATTGTTCCAAGGCTTCACTCTGTTTGGCCCGCGCCAGAGGTTTATCAACCAGGTATCGATTATGGCTTCATTCACCATCAAAAAGGGGAAGGATTTACGATTCGACGGCACCCCCGAGCCCGTTGTTCAAGATGCCCCGACTCCCGAGGTTGTTTCCGTTTACCCCACCGAATACACGGGAATCAAATTTAGACTGCTTGTGAAAGAAGGGGATTCAGTCAAACGGGGAACCCCCCTCATTTTCAACAAAAAAAACGAAGCATTCAAAGTCGTCGCCCCTGCCGCCGGGACGGTGCAAGCCATTGTCTATGGCAAACGACGGGTTCTCGAGCGCATCGAAATCAAATCCAATGGTTCTGCGGATGCCGAAACCTTCCCCAGTTACACCGCCGATTCCGTTTGTTCCGCTTCCCGCGATGACCTTTTCAACCTCCTCGAAAACACCGGCTACAGTGCCTTGATCAAGGCCCGGCCCTTCTCTCGCCCCGCCACCCCTGATCAAAAGCCCAAATCGATCTTCGTAAACGGGATGAACACCGCCCCGTTCTCTCCCGATGCCAATGTGCTTATCCAGGGCAACGAAACCGTCTTCCAGATCGGACTCAATGCCCTCGCCCGGCTCACCGAAGGAAAAGTACACCTCTGCCTCGATGGCGCCAAATCCAACCATGCGGCCCTCACCGGAGCCAAAAACGTCGACGTTCACACCTTCACCGGGCCCCATCCTTCCGGAAACACCAGCGTTCACATCCATCACATCGATCCCATTTCACCCAACGACGTCGTCTGGACCGCTAAAGTCGCTGATGTCATTCTTATCGGCCAGCTTCTCGCCACCGGTCAAATCCCCCCCACCCGAATCGTCCTCGTGGCCGGCTCTGGCCAAGCCGAAGGAGAACGCAAATACTTCCGGATCGCCCACGGCGCTCCCCTTGCCTCCATCCTTCGCAAGAACCCCAAGCATGAAGCCGTACGGACCATCTCCGGCGACCTCCTCTCCGGTCCCATCATTTCCGAAACCGGCGCCATCCAGCAACTTCAACATGCCTACACCCTCCTCCATGAGGATTCCACCCGCCACTTCCTCGGCTGGTTAGCTCCCGGTCTTAACCGGTTCAGCCTCTCCCGCTCCTACCTTTCCGGATGGCTCAAGCAAAAATCCATCATCACCAGCGGGACCAATCAGAACGGCGAACTCCGAGCCATGGTCATCACCGGCCTCTACGACCGGTACATGCCCATGAACATCATGACCGATTTTCTCATCCGGGCCATTCTCGCCCGCGACGCCGACGAAATGATCGCCCTCGGCCTCCTCGAAACCGACCCCGAGGATTTCGCCCTCTGCGCCTTCGCCTGCCCCTCCAAAATGGATTTATGCGGTATTGTACGCAAAGGCTTGGATCAAATTGAACGGGAAGGAATCTGATGAAATCCCTGCTCGCAGCTCTCGATAAACAGCGTCCCCAATACGAACCCGGCGGAAAGCTCGAACGCCTGAAACCTCTCTTCGAGGCCCAGGACACCTTTCTATTCACCCCCGCCGAGCGCACCCACACCGCCCCTCATGCCCGCGATGCCATCGACATGAAGCGCACCATGATCACCGTGGTCGTCGCCCTCATTCCCGCCGTCCTCTTCGGCATCTGGAACGCCGGCCATCAATACAATACCGTCAACCAGATCGCCAATACCGGCTTCCTCGCCGACATCATACAGGGCACCCTTCTCGTCATGCCCATCATCTTCGTCTCCTACCTCGTCGGTGGCCTCTGGGAGGTCCTGTTCGCCGTGGTCCGACGTCACCCCATCAATGAAGGCTTTCTCATCTCCGGCCTCCTTTTCCCCTTGACCCTCCCTCCCACCATTCCCTTGTGGCAGGTCGCGGTTGGCATCTCATTCGGCATCGTGATCGGCAAGGAAATCTTCGGCGGGAGCGGCTTCAACGTTCTCAACCCCGCGCTCACCGCCCGCGCCTTCCTCTTCTTCGCCTATCCCGTGCAAATCTCCGGAGACAAGGTCTGGACCGCTGTGGACAGCGGTGCCACCACCATTGAAGGCTTCACCGGAGCGACCCCGCTCGCCGTTGCCGCCATGGTGCCTCCCGGCGGCGACGTACTCGCCGCACTCCATGCCGCCGACTACGGCGAACACTTCACCTGGCTCCGCCTCTTCATCGGAAACATCGGTGGCAGCATTGGTGAAACCTCCGCCCTCGCCTGCCTTATCGGTGCGGTCATCCTCATTGCCGCTGGCGTCGGCTCCTGGCGGATCATGCTCGGCAGCGTCCTCGGCCTTATCGCCGCCACCTCAATCATGAACCTCCTCCCCGGCGAATCCTACAAAGGCTTCACCCAATTGCCCTTCTACTACCATATGGTCATCGGCAGCTTCGCCTTCGGTACCGTCTTTATGGCCACCGACCCCGTCTCCGCCGCCGCCAGCACCCGTGGAAAATGGATTTACGGCTTCATGATCGGCTTCCTCGCCATCCTCATTCGCGTCGCCAATCCCGCCTATCCCGAAGGCATGATGCTCGCCATCCTCTTCATGAATGTCATGGCCCCCCTCATCGACCACCTCGTTGTGAAATCCCACATCCGCAACCGCGCTAACTACCTGAGGAAATTCCGCCATGCGTAAAGACGATTTGCGTGTCATTGGCTTTGCTGCCACTGTCTGCCTTGTGTGCAGCCTCGTCCTGTCCGCCACCGCCCAACTTCTCTCCGACCGGCAAGCCCGCGAAGTTGAGCTCTTCAGGAAAACCAACGTCCTCCTCGCCTTCGGCGTCAACGTCCGCGACGAAGCCGGACGTCGCATCTCCTCTGACGAAGTCGATCGCTTCTTCGCCGATCATATCTCGGAGATCTTCATCGACCGCGAAACCGGATCCGTCCTCGAAGGCGTCACCGAAATCCCCCCTTCCGAGCGCCGCGCCCGCACCATCCTCGATCGTTCCGTCCTCCCCCTTTACATCTGGAAAGATGACGGCGAAGTCACCCGCTACGCGTTCCCCACCTCCGGTATGGGACTATGGTCCGTTCTCTACGGCTTCGTCGCCATCGATCGCGACCTCGAAACCATCATCGGACTTACCTTCTACGACCACGGCGAAACCCCCGGCCTCGGAGGTGAAGCCTCCGAACCCTGGTTCATGAACCAATTCAGCAACAAACGGTTCTTCGCCGACGGCCAGCTCCAACGCATCGAAGTCGTCAAGGGCGGCGTCGCCGCCCGCTATCCCGACGGCAGCGACCATGCCGTCGATGGCATCAGCGGCGCCACCATCACCGGCGACGGCATCACCACCTTCCTGAATCGCGACCTTTATTACTACAACCGGTTCTTCGCAACCCTTAGGGAGTCCTGATCCATGGCCAAGACACGCGACATCCTGATTGATCCACTCTCCGACAACAACCCCATCACCATCCAGGTCCTGGGGATCTGTTCGGCCCTTGCCGTCACCGTGAAGATGGAAACCGCTGCCGTCATGTGCATCGCCCTTACCTTCGTGCTGACCTTGTCCAACACCACCATGTCCCTCCTCCGCAAGGTCACTCCCGGACGCATCCGCATGATCGTTGAAATGTCGGTCATCGCCTCGTTAGTGATCATCGCCGACCAAATTCTCCGCGCCTACCTCTTCGACATCAGTCGCCAGTTGAGCGTCTTTGTCGGTCTCATCATTACCAACTGCATCGTCATGGGCCGGGCCGAAGCCTTCGCCCTCCAGAATCCCCCCTGGCAGTCTTTCCTCGACGGCCTCGGCAACGCCATGGGATACAACGCCGTCCTCCTCACCGTGGCCTCCATGCGTGAAATCCTCGGCTCCGGCACCTGGTTCGGCATGCAGGTCCTCCCCTCCGCCTACATGGGCAATGGCCTCGCCCTCCTCGCCCCCGGCGCCTTCATCATTATCGGGCTCATCATCTGGGCCCAGCGGACCATCATCAAGAAATACGAGGACGATTAATTCTGGAGACCTCGACCATGATTGACCTCATCAACATCGCCATTAAAGCCATCTTCATCGAGAACATCGTTCTCGCCTTCTTCCTCGGCATGTGCTCGTTCCTTGCCCTGTGCAAAAAAGTCGAAACCGCGTCGGGCCTCGGCCTCGCTGTCGTCTTCGTGCTCACCCTCACCTGCACCTTGAACTGGGCCGTCTACAACTACCTCCTCATGCCCGGGGCCCTCGCCTGGACCGGAGTCGAATCCCTCGCCGCCCTCGACCTCTCCTTCCTCAACTTCATCGTGTTCATCGCGATCATCGCCTCCGCCGTACAGCTCGTCGAAATGACCCTCGACAAGTACTTCCCCGCCCTCTACAGCTCCCTCGGCATCTTTCTCCCTCTCATCACCGTGAACTGCTCCATTCTCGGCGGAAGCCTGTTCATGGTCGAACGCGAACTCGGTGCCCTCGAATCCATGGTATTCGGCTTCGGCAACGGCATCGGCTTTTTCCTCGCCATTGTCGCCCTCGCCGCCATCCGCAAAAAGCTCCGCTACTCCCACATCCCCCCCGGCCTCCGCGGCCTTGGCATCACCTTTATCATGACCGGACTCATGGCCATTGGATTTTTGTGCTTCTCCGGTATAAAGTTGGATTAAACCATCACCCCTTGCTTCGGAGCCCACCATGAACCTATTCGTTCTCGCGGTTTTTGATCCCACTTATGTGGTTGCCTCGGTCGCCGTTTTCACCGGAGTCATCATCTTTCTCGTCGTCGGCCTCATGGTCGCCTCCCGCAAACTCCAGCCCGGCGGCACCGTCACCATCGACATCAACGATGGCAAAAAGAAAATCGAAATCGCTCCCGGCACCAACCTTCTCGCCGCCCTCTCCGAAAGCGGCGTGTTTCTCCCCTCCGCCTGTGGCGGCGGTGGAACCTGTGCCATGTGCAAATGTCAGGTCCTCGAAGGCGGCGGCTCCATTCTCCCCACCGAAACCGGCCATATCAACAAGCAGGAAGCCAAACAAGGCATGCGCCTCGGCTGCCAGGTCAAGGTCAAGAACGACATGAAGATCCATGTCCACGACGAAGTCCTCGAAATCAAAAAGTTCGAAGGCACCGTCCGCTCCAACAAAAACGTCGCCACCTTCATCAAGGAATTCATTGTCGATCTCCCCCCCGGCGTCGACCTCAACTTCAAAGCCGGCGGCTACATCCAGATCGACATCCCGAAATATTCGGTCGATTTCCGCGACTTCCAGATCGAGGAACGCTTCCGCGACGCCTGGGACCACTTCAAGCTCTGGGATCTCAAGGCCGTCAACGACGAACCCGTCTTCCGCGCCTACTCCATGGCCAACCACCCCGCCGAGGGCAATTGCGTCATGCTGAACGTCCGGATCGCCACCCCCCCCCCCAACCTCCCCGACGTGCCCCCCGGCAAGGCCTCCAGCTACATCTTCTCCCTCAAGCCCGGCGACAAAGTCTGGATCAGCGGTCCCTTCGGGGAATTCTTTGCCAAGCCGACCCAGCGTGAAATGGTCTACATTGGCGGGGGCGCCGGCATGGCCCCTCTTCGTAGCCACATCTGCGACCTCCTCATGACCCAAGGTTCGAAACGGAAAATCTCCTACTGGTACGGCGCCCGTTCCCTCCGGGAAATGTTCTACTGGGACGACTTCAAGCGCCTCGAAAAGGAACATCCGAACTTCCAGTTCAACCTCGCCCTCAGCGAAGCCCAACCCGAGGACAACTGGACCGGATACACCGGCTTCATCCATCAGGTCGTCCTCGACAACTACCTCAAAAACCACGAGGACCCCTCCGAAATCGAATTCTACCTCTGCGGGCCTCCCCCCATGATCGCCGCCGTCGATAAAATGCTCTACGATCTCGGCGTCGAAAAGGAAATGATCGCTTACGACGAGTTTGGATAAGCCTTCACCCTCCCTTCGGTCGCCCCGGCCTCCGAAGGGAGTTTTTTCCATGAACCGAGCGATTCAACCCCGCCCCTTCGATCCCCGGAAATTCGCTCTCGTTCTCCTCGTCCTCCTCGCCTTCTTCATCTACACCTACACCCGCGTACCCCCGCCTCAGCTTCACGAATGGCGCGGCCAGACCATGGGCACCTGGTACACCGTCAAGGTCGTCGACCACGACCTCGCCATCACCCCTGAAATCTACCAGAGCCTCCACGCCGAAATCGACGCCGCCCTTGTCGAAGTCAACCGGCAAATGTCCACCTACCTGCCCGACAGCGAAATCTCCCGCTTCAACCGGCATGACTCCATCACCCCCTTTTCCGTCTCCGACGGATTCCGGGATGTCCTCCGGGCCGCCCTCGACCTTGCCGTCGCGTCCGGAAACGCCTTCAACCCCGCCCTCGACCCCCTCATCGAACTCTGGGGCTTCGGCGCCGCCGGACCCACCCGGCTTCCCACCACCTCCCAAGTCCAGGACGTCCTCGCCCGGACCGCTTCCGACGGAATAGCAGTTCTCGGCAACGAGTTCGTCAAAAACAATCCCCGCAGCCAGATCAACCTCAATGCCATTGCCAAAGGCTATGGCGCTGACGTGGTCGATGACCTCCTCGCCGCTCACGGCTTCATCGACCGGTTCGTGGAAATCGGCGGCGATGGCGTCGCCCGCGGCTTCAATCACAAAGGTCGACCGTGGCGCGTCGGCATCGAAACCCCCGCCGATTCCGATGCCCGCGAACCGGGTCGCCCCATCCTTCGCATCCTCCACCTCGATCGCCACGGCTTCGCTACCTCCGGCGACTACCGCAACGTCCACCTCGACGAAAACGGAAAGCCCTTTTCCCATCTTCTCGACCCTCGTACCGGCTATCCCGTCCAATCCTCCCTCGCCAGCGTCACCGTGGTCGGCCCCCGCTGCATGGAAGCCGACGGCTTCGCCACCGCCCTCTACGTCATGGGCGTCGACGAAGGCCTCCCATGGATCGAAAAGCAACCCGGCTACGAAGCCCTCTTCATCGTTCGCCGCGAAACCCCCGCCGACTTCGACATCGTCATGTCCTCCGGCTTCGCCTCCCTGCTTTCTCCCTGATTCACGGTCCTGCTTTTCTTGTTCTCCGAAAGTGTGGAGCGCGGCGACAATACAGCAGCAACCGGAGCCGCACCGCTTTGTTGCCCGGCGATAAGCGAGCTCAATAACGATAACGTTTCAGATTCGCGCTCCCGAGTGAAGCTCCCTAATGCAGATTTCCCCCGCACCCCATGCTGAAGCCGCCCACGTTGGGGGCGCCACCTGTCGTTATCCGATTGACCTGCACGACGACTGGTAATACCGTAATACACATGACCACCATTACCTTTAAGCTAAATCCGCAAGAAGCAGCGCGACTACGATTGGCCGCCCAGCGCGATCGGATTTCCGTCTCCGAATTCGTGCGTCGACAAATTCGCGAGGGTTTTATCCCCACAGCCAAAGTGCGAAAGGTCACTTGTCCACACACCGGTGCTAAAATATTTTCTCCGGTCGACGACGTCCCCCCGTTAACCACGCGGAACGTTAAATCCATGCTTAACGATTTCCCATGAACCTCTTGTTGGATGTGAATGTGTTGATCGCTTGGGGGTGGGCTGATCATGTGGATCACCAGCGCGTAGCTTCATGGATCGGTCGAATGAAGAAGCAAGAAACCGTGTTGATGACCTCCGCAATCCCCCAATTAGGATTTATAAGGGTCTCCGTGCAACGTATGCGCGGCACGCTTTCACCTTCGGAAGCGAGCGAGGTGCTCACACATATGATTCACGCCCTTGGATCAAGGCATCGGTTTATTGCCGACGATCAACCATCCATAGAATGGCCGAATTGGTGCTCCAAAGCTGATCAGACAACCGATGCCCATCTCGTGCTTCTCGCCAAAAAGCACAAGGCTCAACTCGCAACCCTCGACGAGGCCATTCCCCACGCTTACCTTATACCTCGCCTGGTTGAATGATCGATGGGCGAACCACCCCCTTCACCGCCCATAGATCTCCGCCAGATCATCGGTAAAATCGATCCCCTTGAAAAAGGGCTCCTTGATGAACAGCGAAGCCGCGATCGGTTCATTCACCGCGAGGTTGGAAATCCGGGTCGTCTCCTCCACGCGCCCCCCCTCTGTCCACAACGTCGCATCATGGCGGGTCGCCAGCCAGATCCCTTCACCCGCCTCCACAAACCCCGAATACCGGTATTCCGCCCGCTTGGTCAGCATCGCCGGTGTCGGATAAAACGAAATCACCTCGATCCGCCCCATCTCGTCCAATTCAAGAACCACATACACAGTCGGAGCCGCATATCCCAACCGGCGCGGATGTCTGTCCGTCGGCTCCAGCACCTCCTCTGGAACCCCCCGCAACTTGAACAAATGCTCCATCGGCGACCCCGGAACGTTGCGCAAGGAAATCAACCAATCCTCCTCCAACCGGTCGATCGGCCGCCGGAACCCCTTCGGATCGCCCTCGATGTAGCTCGAAAGCGTCTCCCCGTCGGCAAGAATCCGCCGCTTGAGCGGAGCCGCATTGTCCACATGCAACCGGTCCGGAAACTGATAATAAATGCGGCTCAACCGCCGCCCCCGCCCTTCCGGGGTGCGGATATCCTTCCGCAATTCGCAGCTCACCGTCTCCACCGCCTGATAAGCTTCAAGCAACCGCTCTGCAAATGTCTCCGCCCATCCCATCACCGGAATCACGCCCACCATCGCCACGCCAATCGCTCGTTGCCACATCGTCATGCTTTTCATCCTTCCCGTTTCCGAACTGGAGTCCCCGTGGCCGCTATCCCCGAACCCGGCATCTCCATCGTTTCACCATTCCGTATCCATTCCGTCAAGACCAGCGTCACGCGTCCCAGTCGCGTCGAAGCATCAAGTCCCACCACCACCTCCGACTCCCGGCAAACCCTGATCTCCCTCGGCACATTCCGGACAAAAAGGTCCGGCGAACGGGAAAGCACCCTTAATCGTCTCGTCCGGGCATCCATCCTGCTCTTCCCCCCACGTCCCTCGTCACCAATCACCGAAAGCTCCAGTTCATGAACACCCCGGTCCATCAGCAACCTGAACAATTGAGGATCCTCCGCCTTCCAAACCCCTGCATCGCGTAATGAAACCAAAAACGAAACATAATCCAGCACCCCCGGCGGCGCCTCATAGCTCGCCTCCTCCCCCGATATCTGGTCCACCCAGTGCGCCATCCGGGATGCTCCATCAATCACCAGATAATCCTCCTGCCGAAACTTCCCCTCCCGCATCGACTTCAGCACTTCCTGACGGATCACCCCCTCCTCGCTCACCGTCTCGATGCTTTCAATCCGCGTATCCACCGCCTTCACCTTCGACACCCACCCATGCGTCCGTGCCGAAAACCTCCGCGCACTCCTTCGCTCATCCGCCTCCTCGCTCACCCGCAAATCCAACTCCGCCCGCCCCACCGATATCCCCGCCCACCGGACATCATACGTGAACCGTTCATGGAACTCGTCTCCCTCGGCCGCTCCCCCCGCGAGCAAACCCAGCCAGAACGCCACCAAGCTCCACCCGATCGCTCTCACCCGCAGCCCCCCTTCCCGCACGCCACCGTCCGCAGGCTCACCTTCTGCAGCGAAATGCACTCCACCGGACAAACCTCCTTGCATGCCCCGCACCGGATGCACTTCGACTGGTCGATGTACAACAAATTGTAATCCTGCTGCGACGTCGACCGCGTATACCCCGTAATCCGCCCATCCTCCGCGAACGTCAACGCGCTCACCTTCACGATGCAGTCCTCTACCGGCTTCACCTTCAAACACCGGTCGCAGTAGATGCATAAATCATTATCAATTTCGTATTTATAATGGCACAGGTAGCACCGCGACGCCTCCACCTTCGCCGTCTCCTCGTCATACCCCGTCTCCACCTCCGCCGTCCGCCCCCGTTGCTCCCGGCCCAATACCGGCATCGCCTGCCGGGGAATAAAATCCATCTCCCGCGTCCGCCCCGTCGCTTCCGCCCCCTCGATCCACGCCACCTCCCTCAACCGGTCCTCGCCGGTCAACGCCTTGTCCACCACCCGGGCGCACCCCTTCCCATCCGCGATCGCATCGATCAACGACCCCGCCCCCGTCCCGAAATCCCCGGCAAGAAACACCTTCTTGTGCGACGTCCGATGCCCCTCCGCCACCGCGATCCCCGCCGCCTCCATCCAGCCCGGATCCACCTCCTGCCCCGTCGCCAGCAACACCAGATCCGCCCCCACCTCGAACTCGCTCCCCGGCACCGGCGCAAAGCCTCGCCGACCATCTCCCCCCACCTCCCCCGGTTCCGTACGGACAAACCTCACCCCGCTCGCCCTTCCCCCCTCCTCAACAATCTCCACCGGAGCCGCGTGGGTCTGGAACACGATCCCCTCGCGCACCATCTCCTCCACCTCCCCCGGCGTAATGTACATCTCCGCCTCCGACCGCCGGTACACCATCTGCACCGTCTCCGCCCCCAGGCGCTTCGCCATCCGGGCGCAATCCACCGACGTAAACCCGCCCCCGATCACCACCACCCGCTTCCCCGTCTCCACCGCCTCGCCCCGGTTCGCTTCCTGCAGAAACCTCAACCCCGCCATCCACCCCCCCACCTTTCCCCCCCCCAACCTCCACCCAAACCCTCAGTTGCACAACCCCCCCCCCCCCACCGCCCCCACCACCAATCCCGAACACTCCCCCCC
>DAOLCW010000080.1:0-13337 GCA_035327665.1 Kiritimatiellia bacterium | reverse complement strand
TTCCAGAGTTCGCTGCCGGCGCCGAAATCGTCGTCGTCCGGATTCTCCGGAGGCGGGGGGGGCGGCGGATCAGGCGGTGGCGGCGGGTGCGGGGGGGGGGGGGGGGTGGGGGGAGGCCGGGCTTCCCTTCCCCCAAAACCGCCCCCCCCCCCTCGCCCACTGACACCGCCCCGCCCCCCTCCACTCCTGACGTCTTTACCTCCCGACCCATCTGGCTGCATCTTCGTTGGTTCCTTCCCGCCCTGCTCCTCGCTGCGGGAATTGTCCGAATCATCGCGCTCGGACGCGCCGGACTCTGGCAGGATGAAATGCTCATGGTCATGACCGCCCAGCCCGGGCAATCCCTCAGTGAGGTCTGGATCAGCTATTGGGAGCGCCTCATCGTCAGCCTCGCCTGGCTTCCGCTTCCCGCCCTCATTCTCAACGCCTTCATGTCCGCGATGTCTTCATGGGTTGACCAGATCACCCACGATCCCTTCTGGACCCGGCTCCCGGGGGCCCTTGCCGGATCGGCGGGTGTTTGGGGCATGGTCCTTCTCGTACGGCGTCGCCTCCCCGAATGGATCGCCTTCGCGGCCATCCTACTCTACGCCTTCACCTTCTACCCCGTTTTTTATGCCCGCGAAATTCATGCCTACCCCTACCTCCTCGCCCTCACCCCCTTCGCCTTGCATTATTTCCTGCGCGGCCTGTTTGATACATCCGCACAAACCCGCGATTACCTCGCCCTCGCCATCCTCAGTCTTCTCCTTGCTTACACCCACCTCACCGCTCCCATGCTTGTCTTCGCCATGACCGCGACCGCTGGCGGTATTTGGCTGTATCGACTCAAGTTCAACACCGCAGCCCCCGGCGCCCCCTACGCCTTCCGCACCGCGCTGGCCCTCGGCTTCGCCTCTCTTTCCATTCTTCCTGTCTTCCTGAAAATCCTTACCCAGGAAAGCCCCCACCTCGCCCAAGCCAGCGGGCTGTCCATCCTCTTCATGATCAACGACGTCGTGGTCAAACTTATGCTCGGCGACCATTTTCTTCCCACCCTCGCCGCCTGGCTGCTCTTCGGTACCGGCGTGGTCGCCCTGATCCGGGATGCCTCCACCTTCAAGCCGTTCATCCGGACCCTCCTTTCCGTTTACCTTCTCGCGTTTCTCCTTATCCTCGCCGCCGCTGCCCGCAGCCAATACTTGTCCGCCCGCTACTTCGCCGTCATCGCACCCTTCTTCTTCATCATCTACGGAGCTGGACTCCAGACCGCCGGACGCGTCCTCGCTCAACTCTTCCTTGGCTCCACCATCAAACAACGCCTCGTCGCCAACCTCCTCCTTTTCGCCATCCTTGCCATTCACCTCTTCGTCTTCCTCCCTCCCATGTATCAGCTCATGAACAAAAGCGTCGATTTCGGAAGCATCGCCGGCTGGCTCAACGACAACCTTCCCCCCGGCACCCCCTACGTCATGGAGAGCCCCTATGAACTCCGTTACGTATCCCAGTACTATCCCACCCCCGACCTCATCCCTGCCGTCCCCTACGTCCACGGTTCCGATCCCGCCGACTTCCTTCGCCTCCTCGAACGGCAACGGGACTTCCTTCTCCGTTTTCCCGAAGCCGTTTTCGTCCAATCCGTTCACCAGAACTATGGCACCCCCCAAGGCGTATGGACCTTCCCCGACGAATACTTCCGCCATCATGTCGAACTTCGCGACAACTCGCTCCGCTCCCTTGTCCTAATGGGAATCTATCCCACCCACTTCCGCTCCGACTTCCACGACCGCACCTTCACCACCCGAATCCACTTCAACCTCCCCGACGATCTCCGCCACTACGCCCGTTTGCGCGGCGAGCAGGTGCGCATCCTTTTCCCCGGATGGCAAATCGCCCAAATCGCCCAATTCACCTATGCCCGCGCCTTCCCCGGCTATCAGGCTCCCATCACCGTCGAAAACCTCACCGAACAAACCATCCACGGTAGATTCGTCCTCGAAGGCCTGATCCAGACCCCTTCTCCCGGCATCGGCATTCAAACCCAGTTGCGGTGGGGAAATACCCGCTTCGGACCCTACGCCGGATCCGGAAACAACCCTCAGCGCATCGAAAGCGAACCCCTCGAAGTCGCCCCCGGCGAGCACCTCCTCTATTGGAACGTTGTCCCCGCCCAGCGAACCATCGCTCAAGCGCTCTTTATCCTTAACGCCTACTTCATCCCCGACGACCCTGGCGACGTGATTTCCCCACCGCCTCCATGACGAACACATGAACTCCGACTACTTCGCTGAAGCCAGCACCAACACCGATAACGGCCCCACCTTCACCTGATTTCCCGCAACCTTCCGGAACGGCTTCGCCGCCGCTCGCCGGCCATCCGCCAACACCCCCCACGCCGGGCCAGGCACGTCCACCACCTGCTCCTTGCGCGTCGCATTGTAGATCACCACCAGCTTCCCTCCCGGATCCTTCACCGTACGCCCATCCACCACAAACCCCACCATCCCCGCCGACGGCATCGGCAGAAACGAAAGCAGCTCGCGAATCTGCTTCGCCTTCGGCAGCCGCAGCGCCGGATGCCCCTTCCGCAGCGCGATCAATCCCTTATAGTAGTCGAACACCTGCTTGTACGTCTTCTTTCGACCCCAATCCAACGCATTGATGTCATCCGGCTTGTTGTAGCTGTTTTCCTCCCCCTTTTTCGTCCGCAACATGTCCACCCCGGCATGCAGGAACGAAATCCCTTGCGACGTCAAAACGATCGCATTGCTCAACTTCTGCATCTTGATCCGGTCCGCCTCACTCTCCTTCGGGCCCGCCAAAGCCAGCTTGTCCCACAACGTGTGGTTATCATGCGCCGATACATAATTCACACAATGATGCGGCTCCCGCGCCCACGGTCGATCCGAGTAATTCACCTTCTTGTAGCGCACCCCCGAGTGCCGCGTCGCCGCCACCACCGCGAACTTGATCGTCTCCTCCATCCCCGCATAGCCGTTCACAAAGCCCGGGCGACTTGCCTCCCACACCGGCCCCTTCACCCCATCCCGTGTGTCATCGCTAAACACCCCGATCCGTTCCAGGCGCGCCGCATTCCGCTTGATCGCCTTCGCGTCGTCCGGCAGCGGCGACTCCCCGCCCGTCCATCCTTCCCCATACAGCAAAATCCCCGGATCCACCTTGTCCAGTGCCTTCCGGATCTCGTTCATCGTGTCGAGGTCATGAAGTCCCATCAAATCGAAACGGAATCCATCGATATGGTATTCCGTAGCCCAATGCACCAGCGAGTCGATCATGTACTTCCGGAACATCGACCGCTCCGATGCCGTTTCATTCCCGCATCCCGAGCCATTCGAAAACGTCCCATCCTTGTTCATCCGGTAATAGTAACCGGGAACCATCCGGTTAAAGCACGAATCCCCCGCCTGATAGGTATGATTATACACCACATCCATCACCACCCGGATTCCCGCCTTGTGCAGGCCCTGCACCATCTCCTTCATCTCCCGGATCCGCACCGCGCCATCCGTCGCATCCGTCGCATACCATCCCTCCGGCACATTGTAGTTCTGCGGATCGTAGCCCCAGTTGTACTGCTTCTTCGCCGGTTTGGTTTCGTCGATACTCATGAAATCGTGTAGCGGCAGCAAATGCAGGTGGGTAATCCCCAGTTCCTTTAAATGGTCCAAACCTGTCTTTACGCCACCCGGTCCCCGCGTTCCTGTCTCGATCAACCCCAGATACTTGCCCTTGTTCTTCACTCCCGACGACTCATGAATCGTCAAATCCCGGACATGTAACTCGTAAATGATCGCATCGGTGGGCGCCATTTCGGGCAAACGCCCATCCTTCTCCCATCCCTTCGGATGCGTTCGTCCAAAATCACAAACCATTCCCCGCTGTCCGTTCGCCCCCGTCGACTTCGCATAAGGGTCCACCGCCTCCACACTCTTGCCCCGGTGCTTCACCCCAAACGTGTAATACGTCCCATGCAAATCCCCCGCCACCACCGTGTTCCAAACCCCTTTCGCCCCTCGCACCATCGCCACCCTTCGGGGCCGGTCCGCTCCATGCCCTTTCCGGTACAATCGCAATTCCACCTCCGACGCCGTCGGAGCCCACGCCCGGAATTCCGTTGCCTCCCCCGTCCACAGCGCCCCCAAGGCACAATCGGCATGGAATTGGTTCACAAAATCAGAAGAATCAAACGATGGATGAGGTTTCGACATGGCAGTCCCTTCTCAGTGACGTCACGGAAGTTGGTGGCAGGGCATCAGGTGGTGCACCCGGAGGGAGTCGAACCCCCACGACCTTTCGGCCATAAGAACCTGAATCTTACGTGTCTGCCAATTCCACCACGGGTGCGAAAGAAGGCACGAAACGTAGTCAGGAACCCCCTCCCCATGCAAGCATAATTCAACATAAAACCAATCCAAACTGGACACCCCTCCCGCAAAGAACTACAGTTCTCATAAACACGAAACGGCAACCCAACTTTTTTATGCGGAGATTTCACCATGAGCGACCAAAACACACCCCCTTCCGACACCCCTGAAACCCCCGAAACCACCCCCGAAGTCGTTCCCTCCACCTCCTCCAACAAACCCGTGCAGGTTTCCGGTGAACTTCTCCAGGAGGCCGTCGTCCAACTTCGCCGCCTCACCGAATTGCGCCAAAAAGAAACCGAGCGCCATGAACGCGCCATGGCCCAGATGAACGCCTCGATCCGCAAACAGACCATGCTCAATCGCCTCCTCCTGTTTGCTTCCGCCCTCGTTGTCCTTGTCGTGTTCGGACTCGCCTTCATGATCAAAGGCATCACCAACACCCAGGAAAAAACCGCCCAAGCCCTTTCCGGTGTCGACCAACGCCTCTCCGAGGCCGCCTCCACCGTCGCCCGCGAAACCGAAAAAACCGTCCTCGCCATGGAAGGTGTTCGCAAGGATGTCGAAGGTGTCCGCGAAGACGTCGAACTCGTGCGCCGCGACTTCACCTCCTCGACCGAACAGCAGGTCCTTATGGCGCGAGAAGTCGAAGCCCGCCTCCGCGAAGCCAACACCACTCAAGAAGGCGTCATCGCCCGCATCGACACCCAGCTCGACGCCGTCCGCGCCGAGCGCGACGCCATCCGCGAAGAAGTCTTCTCCGCCATCGATTCCCGCAGCCGTGAATTCATCGAACGCGAACTCGCCATCCAGGCCGAGCGCGAACGCATCGCCTCCGAACGCGAAGAAGCCAAGGAATACCGTGCTCAGGTCATCGCCGACGCCATTTCCCGCCTCAATGCCTTTACCGCCGACCTCACCGGCGAAATCGAAGCCGCCATCGAAGCCGATAGCGTGGAACCCCTCGACGAAGAACCTTCGGTCGAAGAATCCGCACCCGTCGAAAACCTCGAAGAAACCATCACCGAAGAAGCCGAATCCACCAGCGAGGAACCCTCCGAACCCGCCGATGACCTCGAAGGAGAAGAACTCTCCGGAGAACAAGCGACTTCCGACGAGCAACCCTCCGAAGAAGAAAAAGAAGAAGAAGCCTCAGAAGAGATCGAATAACCTCTTCGACCTTCGGATTTCCCTCGGCCTTCCGTCTACGCCCTCCGCGCTACGCCGCAACAGGCGGGTACTTCGTCATTCGTCTCATTCCCATTCCCCCCTTCCCCTTTCCCGTCTCTGAAGCTATCTTTCCCTCATGAAATCGCGAATTGCCTATCTCGGACCGGAAGGAACCTTTTCCCAGCTTATGGCCATCAAGCGCTTTGGGAAATCTGCTGAAGCGATCCCCTTACCCGGAATTTATGAGGTCTTTGAGTTCGTCCGCGCTCACCGCGGTGCCCTCGGCATCGTTCCCATCGAAAACTCATCCGGTGGCACCATCTACGAAACCATCGACTGCCTCGTCGAAACCAAACGCCCCCTCCACATTCACGAGGAATTATCTCTCAACGTCCGCCTCGCCCTCCTCGGTCACAAAGGTCAAAAGATCCACACCCTGTACTCCCACTTCGCCCCCATGCAGCATTGCGACGCCTGGATTCGTGCCAACCTCCCCGGGGTAGAAAAACGTGAGATCGCCAGCACCGCCAAAGCCGCCGAAATGGCCTCCCTCAATCCCCATGCCGCCTCCCTCGGCATGCGCCAGGCCGCCAAGCGCTATCGCCTCGATGTCCTCCAGTTCCCCGTTCAGTCCGACGTTCCCAACGTCACCCAATTTGTCCTTATCGGACCCCGTCAGCCCGCCCTCCAAAAAAGCTCCAAAATCAGCCTCATCGTCACCCTCCATAACCGTCCCGGAAGCCTTTGCGAATTCCTCGAAATCTTCCGCGATCATAAGGTCAACCTCACCCGGCTCCTCTCCCGCCCCCTCATCGGAAAACCCAAGTCCTACATCTTTTTCATCGATATCGAAGGCCATCCCAACCACCCACCCGTGGCCACCGCCCTTGACCGCGCCGCGAAAACCGCCGAAAGCATGCGCCAAATCGGCGCGTATCCTGTCCGGCGTCCCTACCTCTCCTGAGCCACTCCCCGCTTGCCTTATCTGACCGGCCGGACTAGCATGAACCGCTCAAATTCGTTTAGAACGTTTCGTGGAGACTGAATATGAACATCACCGTGGTAGGTACTGGATACGTTGGATTGGTTACTGGAGCTTGTTTTTCAGACTGGGGACATAATGTCCTTTGCGTCGACAATGACCAACGCAAGGTCGACATGCTCAAACGCCTCGAAATGCCCATTTACGAAATCGGTCTCGAGGAACTCGTCAAACGCAACGTAGCCGAAGGACGTCTTCACTTCACCAACTCCATCAAAGAAGGCACCGAATTCGCTGAAGTCATCTTCATCGCCGTCGGCACCCCTCCCGGCTACCGGGGCGCCGCCAACATGTCCTACGTCGAACAGGTCGGTCGCCAAGTCGCCGAAAACATGTCCTCCTATCGTCTCCTTGTTGAAAAAAGCACCGTTCCCGTCAATACCGGCGAACAACTGAAGCGCACCGTCAGCAAGTACCTCCGCGACGACATCCCCTTCGATGTCGCCTCCAACCCCGAATTCCTCAAAGAAGGCACCGCCATCGAGGATGCCTACAATCCCGACCGCATTGTCGTCGGCATCGAAAGTGAACGCGCCGCCAAAATCATGCGCGACATCTATCAGCCCATCATCGACAAAACCGGATGCGCGTTCCTCGAAATGAACATCGCCAGCGCCGAACTTACCAAGCACGCCTCCAATTCCTTCCTTGCCATGAAGATCTCCTTCATCAACGCAGTCAGCCGCATCTGTGAACTCGCCGGCGCCGATGTCCAGCAGGTCGCTCAGGGCATGGGCCTCGACACCCGCATCGGACCCAAATTCCTCTCCGCAGGCGTCGGTTACGGCGGCTCCTGCTTCCCCAAGGATGTCGACGCCTTCGTCCAGATCGCCGACCGCCTTGGCTACAATTTCGAATTGCTCAAAGAGGTCCAACGCATCAACAAGACCCAGCGCGAGCACATCATGCAGAAAATCCAGCATGAACTTTGGGTCATTCAAGACAAGGTCGTCGCCGTTCTCGGCCTCGCCTTCAAACCCGGCACCGACGACATCCGCGAATCTCCCTCCCTCTACTTTGTTCCCCAGCTCATCGAGGCCGGCGCCGACCTTCGCCTCTGGGATCCCATCGCCCAGGAACGCTTCGCCGAAAGCTTCCCCGAGGAAAAATACTTCAACACCCCCCTCGAAACCGCCGAAGGCGCCGACCTCCTCCTCGTCCTCACCGACTGGCCCGAGCTCAAATCCATCGACCTCGACGCCTTGAAAGCCAACATGCGCTGCCCCGTCATCATCGACGGACGCAACCTCTTCAATCCCGAAGACGTCCGCGCCAAAGGCTTCACCTACATCAGCGTCGGACGAGCCTGATCCCCGTTCAAGTTCATTCTCCCAGGTTCATTTCCAGGTTTGACATCCTCGCCCCGAAACGTTAGCTTGTCCGCCCTTTAACACCTAGAACCCGAAGGGAGTGAATCAGACAGTGACCGAAGTCAAAATTCGTAAAGGCGAATCGGTTGAGCGTGCGCTTCGACGGTTGAAGAAGAAGCTCGACAAAGAAGGCACCATGCGGGAAATCCGCGCCAAGCGGTATTTCGAAAAACCCAGTGAACGCCGTCGCCGCAAGGAAGCCCGGGCCCGTTTGCGACCCAGCTAAGTCCCTTCCGGTCCCTTGGACCTCCCAAAACTCCCCCCCGGGGGAGTTTTGTTTTTTCCACCCCATCCTCATTCCCACCCTGCCCTATGGAGTTCGCCGTATCCACCCATTGGAATGCCTACCGGCACGCCCATGGCGAAAAACTCATCGATGACATCCTCGAACTCGGCGTTCGCCAGGTCGAGCTCGGCTACGACACCCGCCTCGATCTCGTTCCCGGCATCCGCAAGCGCCACGCCGAACGCGCCGTGGACATCGTTAGCCTACACGCCTATTGCCCCGTGCCCATGGGCGCTCCCCGCGGCCATCCCGAACTCTTCACCCTCGCCAGCCTCGACCGGCACGAACGCGAACAAGCCCTCGCTTACCTTCGGCGAACCATCGAATTCGCCGCCGAACTCGGAGCCAAGGTCGTCGTCAACCACGCCGGAAACGTGAAGATGACCCATTACAGTCGCGACCTCATGGACCTTGCCTACCGTGGCGAACAATTCACCGAGCGCTACGAACGCCTCAAATTCAAACTCATCGAAAAACGGGAGCGCCCCGCCCGCAAACAAATGGCCTACCTTCTTGAAGGCCTCCACGCCCTCCTTCCCGACCTCGAAGCCGCCGGAATCACCCTTGGCCTCGAAATCCTTCCCACCTGGGAGGCCATGCCCAGCGAAATCGAATTCGAGGAAATCTTTCGCGCCATCCCCTCCCCCCGCATCGGCTTCTGGCTCGACATCGGCCATGCCCAAATCCGCGAAAACCTCGGCTTCATCAACATGACCCGGTGGCTCGAACGCCTCGCCCCCCGCCTCGCCGGCATGCATGTCCACGACGTCGCCGCACCCGCCCAGGATCACGTCATGCCTCCCCACGGCATGGTCCAATTCGACCGCTTCCTCTCCCTCGCCTCCCTCGATCTCCCCCGTGTCATTGAACCCTCGCCCAAAACACCCGCCCGCGCTATTATCGAGGCCATTGATTTACTTAAAAACTGCTGGAGCACAACCGCCCCTCACGACGAACAAGGAAACCCACCATGAAAAAAGCCCTCATCACCGGGATCACCGGACAAGACGGATCCTACCTCGCCGAACTCCTCCTCACCAAAGGCTACGAAGTCTATGGCGTCATGCGCCGTTCCAGCACCCAAACCCTCGAACGCATCGAACACATCAAAAACGACATCCACCTCGTCATGGGCGACCTCCTCGACGAAATGTCCCTCATTCATCTCCTTAAGGACATCCAGCCCCACGAAATCTACAACCTCGCCGCCCAATCCTTTGTCCACACCTCCTGGAACCAGCCCGTCCTCACCGGCGAATTCACCGCCCTCGGTGTCACCCGCCTCCTCGATGCCATGCGCTTCACCTGCCCCGAGGCAAAGTTCTACCAGGCCTCCAGTAGCGAAATGTATGGGAAAGTCCATGCCGTGCCTCAGGACGAAGAAACCCCCTTCCACCCTCGCAGTCCCTACGCCGTCGCCAAAGTCTACGGTCACTACATCACCTCCAACTACCGCGAAAGCTACAACCTCTTCACCGTCTCCGGCATCCTCTTCAATCACGAGAGCCCCCGCCGGGGCAAAGAATTCGTCACCCGCAAAATCACCGACGGCGTCGCCCGCATCAAACTCGGGCAATGGAAAGAACTGCGCATGGGCAACCTCGACGCCAAACGCGACTGGGGGTTCGCCGGAGACTACGTCGAAGCCATGTGGCTCATGCTCCAGCAAGACCAACCCGACGACTTCGTCATCGCTACCGGAAAAACCTATTCCGTGCGCGAATTCTGCGAAATGGCCTTCTCCCGCGCCGGACTCAACTGGCAGGATCACATCGTCATCGACCCCAAATTCCTGCGCCCCGCCGAAGTCGACCTCCTCCTCGGCAATCCCGCCAAAGCCAAAGCCAAACTCGGCTGGGAGCCCAAGGTCGACCTTCAAGGTCTGGTCGACATGATGGTCGATGCCGACCTCGATCGGGTCGCCCGCGAACTCCGGTAACCCGATGCGCATCCTCGTCACCGGGGGCACCGGCTTCGTCGGCAAACACGTCTGCGCCAACTTCCAGCACGCAGGCCATGAGGTGGTCCATTACGACCTCAACCCCCAAGCCTTTCCCCCCGGCGATTCCGGGGTTGCCGGGGACATCCGGGATCCCCACCGCATCCGCCACGCCCTCCAAACCCTCCAGCCCGATGCCTGCCTCCATCTTGCCGGCGTCGCCTTTGTTCCCTTGAGCTGGGACCGGCCCCGCGACGTCTTCGACATCAACCTCAATGGCACCGTCCACCTCCTCGACGCCTTCCGCGACCTTGCCCCCCACGCTCCCATCGTCGTTGTCACCTCCTCCCTCATCTATGGCCCCGTCTCCACTCCCGGACACGCGTTCGACGAAAGCGACCCTCCCCATCCCGACACCCCCTACGCCGTATCCAAACTTGCCGCCGACACCACCGCACGCCTCTACGCCCGCCGCTACGGCATGAACATCGTCACCGCTCGCCCCTGCAATCACACCGGACCCGGACAATCCGAAAGTTTTGTCGTTCCCTCCTTCGCCCGGCAACTCCTCGACATCCGTCTTGGTCGACAAGACCCTGTCCTCAACGTCGGCAACCTCGACAGCATCCGTGAATTCCTCGATGTCCGCGACGTCGCCCGCGCCTACCGCTTGCTCCTCGAACAGGGAAATCCCGGAAAAGCTTACAACATCGCCTCCGGCAACCACCTTCCCATCCGTGATATTCTCGGGCGACTCATGGCCATCACCGGCGTCAATCCCCGGATCAACGTCGATCCCCAACGATTCCGACCCACCGACCGCCAGCCCGCCCTCAGCACCCGCGCCATCCGTGAAGATACCGGATGGGCACCCGCCATCCCCATCGATCAAACCCTTGCCGACATCGTCCAAACCCTGGCCGGATAAAGCCTGATCGCCGCAACCGGGCACGGAAAAAGAACACCCTGAGCCGTCTCCAGCTCAGGGTGAACATCGCCTTGCCATCTAGGGCGCGGGCTACCGCGAACCTCGATCAGCCGTAAAGCTTGGCCATCTCCGCCAAACTCACCGGCTTGATCTTATCCGCATGACCGGCCTGACCAAACGCAACCATCCGGTCCACGCAGACCTTCTTCATCGCTTCCCGCGCCGGTTTGAGATAATCCCGGGGATCAAACTTGTCCGGCTTCTCCGCAAACACCTTGCGAATCGCCCCGGTAATCGCCAAACGGTTGTCCGTGTCCACATTGATCTTCCGGACCCCGTTCTTGATCCCCCGCTGGATCTCCTCCACCGGAACCCCCCACGTCGGGTTCAGCTTCCCACCGTATTGGTTGATGATGTCCTGAAGGTACTGCTCCACCGACGACGACCCGTGCATCACCAAGTGCGTATTCGGCAACTTCTTGTGGATGTTGATGATCGTTTCCATCGAAAGCACATCCCCGTCCGGAGCCCGGGTAAACTTGTAGGCGCCGTGGCTCGTTCCAATCGCCACCGCCAGCGCATCCACGCCCGTCGCTTCCACGAACCGGGCCGCCTCATCCGGATCGGTCAGAAGCTGGGAATGGTCCAACGTCCCTTCAAATCCGTGACCGTCTTCCTTCTCCCCTTGCCCCGTTTCCAGTGAACCCAGACATCCGAGTTCCCCTTCCACCGACACCCCCGCCTTATGGGCCAGGTCCACCACTTCCTTCGTCACCTTCACATTGTAGTCGAAATCGCCCGGCGTCTTGCCGTCTTCTTTCAGCGAGCCATCCATCATCACCGAGGTAAATCCATTCTCGATCGCGCTCTTGCACGTCGCCGGGCTGTTGCCGTGGTCCAAATGCATGGCAATCGGAATCGTCGGATAAAGCTCCGAAGCCGCGATCATCAAATGCCGCAGGTAATTGTCCTGCGAATACGAACGGGCTCCCCGTGAAGCCTGAATAATCACCGGCGAATTCGTCTCCTTCGCCGCTTCCATGATCGCCTGGATTTGCTCCATATTGTTGACGTTAAACGCCGCGAGGCCGTAATCGTTCTCGGCGGCATGATCGAGCAAGATGCGCATCGGTACTAAAGCCATGGTAGGTACTCCTGAATGTAGTCGGTTTAAGGTTTAAGGTCTATCGCTTCTGACGCCTGCACAGAATCCAATTCGCGCACAAAATGTCAAGAATTCTGTGTCTTACACGTTTCAAACCAGCCGTTCCCCGATACCCCCATCAGGGACCCGCCCGCTTCAAAACCTCGGTCACTCCCGCCTCAATCCCCTTGGCAACGTCTGCGATCCATGGCCCCAGCATATAGGCGGGAGTGCTTACCACCCCCTTCTCCCCGTCGATCACCACATTCCCCACCTCACAGGAAATATGGTTTGCTCCCAACGAGTTCAACGCGGTCCCTGTGCTCTCGTCAGTTCCGATCGTCAACTCCACCCCCGGCAGTACCTTCGCCAACACCGCCGGAGCAATACACCACGCCCCGATCGGTTTACCCGCCCCGTGCATCGCACGAATCAACTCCGCCACCTCCGGAATCACCTCCATCTCCACGCCCTTGAAAGCAAAATCGCATAAATTCTTCGCAACCCCGTAACCGCCCGGGAGGATCAAAGCATCCAGATCCCCGGGGTCAACCTCTCCGATCCGACTCACCTTCCCTCGCGCGATCCGCGCCGACTCAATCAGCACATTCCGCACGTCTCCCGACTCCTCTCCGGTAACATGGTTCACCACATGCGCTTGTTCCACATCCGGAGCCATACAAACCGCCTCCGCGCCCTGCTCGTCCAAATACAACAGCGTAAGCACGGCCTCATGAATCTCTGACCCATCCAGATAGCCGCATCCCGCCAATACCACGCCCACTCGTTTCCTGCTCATCTCGTTCCTCCCAAGGTTTGTGTTGTCATGCAAATCAGCCTACCCCGAATCCTGTTCCCATAAAAGACTTATAGACCTTGGAAACCTATCCGATGGGCGCGATTTGGGTCAGATGTTTGGGGTAAGGGTAGTACACATCGCCCCTCTCTCACGTCTACACTCTTTGCGATTCTTTGCCGACCTTTGCGCCTCTGCGTTAAAAATAGCACCCCCCTCGACAGCCTCAACCTCACCAGGAATACCCGCTTGACACCCGTAACGCCACGGGTTACATTCTGCACATGATCAAGAGTTT
>DAOLCW010000079.1:0-13549 GCA_035327665.1 Kiritimatiellia bacterium | reverse complement strand
CCAACTTGCGGGGGGTCAACCCTCATCGCCCGGGAACGCGAGGCTCCGCACTCGCGGAACGTAACCAAACACGGGCACAAAGCCCCGAGTTCCCGGAGTGAACCAATCGGCCCCGAAAAAAATGCCGCAAACCTTACCTTTATAGCTTTACCTGTAAGAGAATCGAGGCGATGCGTGATACGCGGGCGACAATGACTTGGATACCCGTTAAATATCAAATAGCACATCGCTCCTTACCGTAGGCTTTTCTTTCTCTCGCTCTGCGGCAGCAAGCGTCAGGCTATGCTGCGCTACAACGGGGATGTCGGGATCGAGCTCAGGCCTGGCAATTTTCATAAAATCCGACGTGTCGACCTCCATCGCGTAGTCGTTGTAAATTCAGTTTCGGGGCCGATATCCCATGGGATGCCTCAAGAGCAGGAGTACCGCGACTGCCGGCAGAATGATCCTTTCGTACTCGCCCGATGGTGGTATCTTCCTGCATACTGAACACCAAACAATCAACACGAACCTTGGAACCAACGACCTTGCTCCTCCTAACCCCGTACCCATCTCCCCGGAGTCCCTCATGACCGAACAAGAATCCCAAGTCCTCGATTCCATGCGCCACATTATCGACCCCGATCTCGGCAAGGACATCGTCACGCTTGGCTTTATCAAGAACCTCACCATCACCAACGAGGGCAAAGTCTCATTTTCCGTGGAATTGACCACCCCGGCCTGCCCGGTGAAGGAGCATTTCCGGTCCTCGTGCGAGAAAGCGGTGGCTGCCCTCCCGTGGGTAAAGGCGGTAGATGTGACCATGACCGCCCAGAACCGGGCCAACCCTCTTCTCGCCAAAGCCCAGGGGCTGGCCGGCGTCACCTCCATCATCGCGGTGTCCAGTTGCAAAGGCGGGGTCGGCAAATCCACCACCGCGGTCAACCTCGCCTACGCCCTGAAACATCTTGGCGCGTCCGTCGGGCTCTTTGATGCCGATATTTACGGCCCCAGCCTTCCCACCATGGTCTCCCCCTCCGAAACATCGCTCTACCAGGTGCAGGACATGATCCAACCCCTCGACTACGAGGGCGTGAAACTCATGTCCTTCGGCTTCGTGCCCACCGGGCCGGGAGGCGGGGCCGCGATCATGCGGGGCCCCATGGTCACTCAGATCATCAACCAGCTCCTCACCACCACCGACTGGGGAACCCTCGACTACCTCGTCCTCGACCTTCCTCCCGGAACCGGCGATATTCAGCTCACCCTCACCCAACTCATCCCGATTACTGCCGCCATCATCGTCACCACCCCCCAGCAGCTCAGTTTTGTCGATGTCGTGAAAGGCATCCAGATGTTCGACAAGCTCAAAGTCCCCACTATTTCCGTGGTCGAAAACATGAGTTACTTCGACTGCCCCGACAACGGAAAGCGGTATTACCTCTTCGGACAAGGCGCCCGCCAGAAGCTCATCGATCAGTTTGGGATTAAAAACTCCTTTGCGATGCCGATCATTCCCGAGGTCTCTCACGCGGGAGATTCAGGGAAACCCCTCGTCCTTGAGCAACCTGACCACCCCGCCGCGGTTGTCTACCGGGAAATCGCCGAACAAGCGGTCCGCGAGATCAGCATTCTCCGCCATGCCGGGCAGATTCGCCCCAAAGCCAGCTTCCAGCCCGAACGCGGCATTGTGCTTACCTACGAGGACGGCTCTGAAAAGACCATTCCCCCCGCTCGCCTCCGGCGGGCCTGCCGGTGCGCCCTCTGCAAGGACGAGTTCACCGGAAAACCCCTGCTCGATCCCGCCTCGGTGAGCGACGCCATCTTCCCCCGCACCCTCCAGCCCATGGGCAATTACGCCGTGGCCATTGCCTGGAGCGACGGTCACTCCTCGTCCATTTACCCCTACGAGCTTATCGCCGAATGTGCTTTGGCGTCCGCGTCCGCCTGAACATCAGTCCGGCCAGCGAAATCAACGTCAGGGTGTTGACCGCGGTCATCACCCGTACCACATCCAGCATCGTATCGTGCCAGATCACCACCCCGACCACATAAAGCACGGCTCCCCCACCAAGTATCCAAATCCCCTCAAAATGATGCCGGGCCATCTCGTAGTTGATCAACAGGTAACTGATGCCCAGCGGAGCCATCGCGATCACCACCGAAATCAATAAGTGAATCATCTCCGGGGTTGGGGTGCGGTCATTGTACATCAACCACAACGGAAGCCATGGAACGATCATCACCGCCGCCACCGCCGCCGACACCAGCGCGACCACCAGCCCCATCGCTTTGAGCAGGGTCAACTGCCCCTCTCGACCTCCTTTCCCGATCGACACCACCTTCGGAAACATCACCAGCGCGATCGGCATCGGCAGAAAGATCACCGAGCGCCCGATCGTCGCCGCCCGCGCAAACAATCCCGCGTCCTCCGGCTCAAACAAGTGCTTCACAAACAATAAATCTGCATTCATCAACACCGCATAAGCCCCCAACAGCAGCAAGGTTCGCACGAAATAACCGCCCATCCCCTCTTCGACCGGCTCGGCCACCCGGCCCCGGGTCATCTGGAACAACCCGATCGCACTGATCAACAACGCCAGCGCCAACGCCAACCCGTGGGCGGCAATCCCGAAAAACGCCGACGGGACCCACAGCACCAGCACATAGGCGATTCCCACCCGCAGGATCGTCCACACATGCATCGACATCGAAAGCCAGATAAACCGCTCCGCTCCTTGAAACACTCCCACCAACAAGGGAAGAAACAATGTGCAAGCGATCAACAGGCAGGTCAGCTCAAACGGTTTGGGAGACGGCAATTGAAAAAACACCGCCACCTGTGAACTGAAGGCGAAACCCAACCCTACGATCGGCACCGCCACCAGCAACAACCGGCGGCACCACAAACCCACCATGGCCGGGATCGTTCCTTCCCGCCCCAGCCGGATCGCCCGCGCCACATAATGTGCCATCGATGTCCGTAGCGCCTCCATCGGCGTTGCCGTAATCAACAGCAGACTCATCATCGTGGCCAGCACCCCGTATTCCTCGGTGGTCAAATTCCGCCCCGTCACCACCTGATAAAGAAGATTCGAAACGTTCGCGACCTGCGTGGTCATGAACAGAAACAAACTGTGCCGGAACAACTTGGTTGAACCCTCCCCGCCCTTCATGACCCCTCCCCCGGATGGGTGACCCGGCCCAGCGTCCGGTCATACGCCGTAACCACCCACCGCAACTTCGAATACAACAACCGCAGCCGGACAATCGCCAGAAACATCTCGAACGAAGCCTTGGCAATCCGCAACTGTGAGCCGCCGATATCCTGCCATACCGTGGGCCATTCCTTGATTCCATAACCGGCCCGGTGAGCCTGGAACAGTAAGTCCACGTCAAACGCCCACCGGGTCAGACCAAGGTGGGGAAGAACCGCCTCGACAACCTCCCGCCGCAGCACTTTTGCCCCGCATTGCGTGTCCCAAATCCTTAATCCGAACAATAGCCGGACAAGGAAATTAAACCCTCGCGACACCACCCGCCGTTTGAGCGGCTGCCTCGGCTCCACCACCGATTCTTTAAACCAGCGTGAGGCGATGATCACTCCTGCCTCTCCAATGTTGTTCACCAAATCCTCGAACGCCGCCGGCGGCGTTGACCCGTCCGCATCCACAAACCCCACCAGATCCCCCGAGGCATGCTTGAACCCCAGCATAATCGCCCCCCCCTTCCCGATCGCTTCCGTCACCTCCACGGTGCTGACCTCAGGATGTTTCTGACCGTATCGCCTTGCGACATCCACCGTCCGGTCCACCGACCCGTTCACGACCACGATCAGCTCCACCTCGACCTTTGCGCGGGCCTTGTCATTCAAAAAATACGCCCCGTAGGCATCCATCATCGGACCCAGACGATGCTCCTCGTTGTAGGCAGGAACAATGATCGACAACCTCATCGTCTACCCTCCCCTTCCTCGCGGAGCCGGTACAACCTCAGGGTCGTACCTGCCTGCCCGAAACCCTCCACCTCGGCAATCCGCTCATACCGGCGCTCCAACCTTGTCAGCAGTCCTGCCCGGATTTCCGGGGCCACCGGAACAATCTGCGGTGAGTCGATCGCGAATCCATAATCGCTGACCGCCGCCAACAACGCATCCGATTCCTCAATCGTTTCCTGCATCCTCTCAAGATTCATCACTCCCAACCGCTCTGCCCGATCCCGGTCCAAGTCAGGATAAAAGGAAAACGGACCCATCTCCATCCCCCGCGGCACCCGCATGCCCGCCTCCACCGCCAGATAAATGTCCTGGGTCAACAACGTGCCGCCTCCATCCATTTCCTTCAACCAGCCGCCCACCCGCTTCAGCTGGGTCATCGCCGGTTCCTCCCTCATCTGCCACCAGATCAGGTTGCGGCCTTCGATCATCCAGCTTTGGTTGATCGGCGATGACCATGCTCCTGCTGTCGCCATCAAAAAGGACAGCGCCAGGCCGCCTTGAAGGCTCCGATCATGCCAACCCGCCGCCATCCGGAAAAGTCCGGTCACCAACACCGCCACCGCCAACGGATAAACCGGCGTTTGATAATCATCGTAGGGAAAGGGCGCCGAGAAATGAATCAGTGTCACCGCCCCCACCGCAATCCCCGCCATCACCGCAAATCCCTTGTCCTCTCGCGCAACCCCCTCCGTGGCCCGTCCTTTCACCCGCCACCACAAGAAAAGACCCACGCCCAACCCAACCGCCACGAAATACGCCTGAACCACCCGCGAAATAAATCCCGCCTTGTAAATCAATCCCGGCAGCCAACCTCCTGCCGAACGAACCGAATGATACTCCACCACATGAAACCAGAAGGACTCCGGACCCATCGCCAGCAAAGGCAGATAGATGAGCCCGCCCGTAGCCAACCCTGCTCCAAGAAAAACCAAAACATCCGTCCAACGTCCGGCTCCCCGGTAGACCCGCCAGACCAAATACCCCGTGACCACCGGAAACACCGCAAGACTCGAAATTCTTACCCCCACCGCCAACCCAAACAGGACGGCTGCCCCCGCCCATCCCCAGCGCCCCCCCCCGGTCACCGCCCGATGCAAGACCAGAAACCCCGAGGCAAGCATAAATGCACAAAGGGAGTAGGTCTTAACGATCGTCGTAAAATAACTCTGATAAACATTGATCCCCCCGATCATCGCCACGGCCAACGCGGCCCGGCCGTCCCCGGTCATCCGTGCCGCCAGTCCCGCCGCCAACCCCAGCGCTCCAATCCCCAACAACCATGTGAACAAACGCCCCCCCGCGACCCCCCACGCATCCTGAAACGGAAGCGACATCACATAAACAAACGGCAACACCGGACCCTGGGTATAGGAAAAATCCCGGTAGGGCACCTGACCTTCGGCAACCATGCGCGCCGAGTACAAGTACCAACCCTCATCCTGGTTCAGCTCGCCAAACCAAAGATTCATCCCCCCCAGCGCAACGACCATCAATACCGTTGCCACCCACCCTCCGACCGTTACCGCCCGGCCCACGGCTTATTCCGCCCCCAGCGCAAGATGATCCAAAAAACGCGCGAGAATCCGGGTCGCTTTCGCCACTTCCTCCAGCTCAATATACTCATCGGCGGTGTGAGCTTGATCAATGCTTCCCGGACCAAACACCACCACCTCCCCGCATGTGCGCGAGAACGGACCCGCATCACTATACCAACCCGCCCCCCGCACCACCCGGGCCACCCCCTCCGCTTCGATCGCCGCTCCTAATCGGTCGATTAACTCCGCATCCGCCTTCGTTTCATAAGCAATACCGCTCTTCAACAATCGCGCACTCCCCTCCAACGCATAACCGGCTTCCACCACTTCATCCACCACCGCCTGAGCCAGCGCGACAATCTCTTCCACCTGCTCCCCGGGCAACATCCGCCGATCCAGCCCCACCCGGCATCGCTCCGCAACGATATTGATCGACGTCCCCCCCCAGATCTTGCCCACATTCAGCGTCGGACATCCCAACAACGAGTGCGCTGGAGGAAATCGAACCTCATCCATCGCCCGGAACCGGTCCAGAAATTCCATCATCCCCTCAATGGCATTCCGCCCTTGTTCCGGAACCGATCCGTGCGCCGCCCGGCCTACCAACTCTACCTCCATCCATGCCACCCCTTTATGGGCCCGCACAAGATTCAGATCCGTTGGCTCCAATACGATTGCAAAATCCGCTCCTACACGCATCCCCGCCAATTCCAACGCCCCCTCGTTTCCTGTTTCCTCCCCGATCGCCCCCACAAACAAGATGGCAACCCCCGCCGCCTCTAGCCGCTCCAGCCGCTCCGGGTCGTCCAAGGCGGTCATCGCCGCCGCCATGGCCCCCTTCATATCGCAGGCTCCCCGGCCATACATCCGGCCATCCACCACATGCCCCGCAAATGGCTCTACCGTCATTCCATGAATGCCCTGGGTATCCAGATGCGCCTCAAACATCACCGTCATTCGAGGCGCCTCCGGACCCCTTCGCGCCATCACATTCGGACGCCCCGGAGTCAGGGTCGCCTCGCTGACCCGGAAGCCCCGCTCGTCAAACCAACGCGCCACAAAACTCCCCAGACGCGCCTCACCCGCGATATCCGGATCATCCGCAAGCAACGGATTCACACTCGGTATCGAAACCAACTCCCGCAATAATTGCGCTTCAGCCTCCATGGTCAGCACTCACCACAGCCAATCTCGGTTGGCGCACGGGTCGGGGCCCCCGCGCACCACACCCCGTGGACCCTCTTACCAACGAAGCATAAATCCGATATTCAACCCCAGACCATCCAGATCCAGCGTTCGGATCTCATTGCCCACCGTGCGGCCCTTCTTCGCGTCCAGTGAGATGTATTTTCCTTCGATGAACAGGCCGAGATCTTGATTCCACGCGTACTCCAGCCCCAGCAATCCAAACAACCCCACGTCATTGTCCGCGCTCGCCTTGTTCGCCGCATCCTGCCATGTCCAGCCCCCGCTCATCAGGTAGTAGCCAACCCCCAGACCCGCATGGCCTACCAGTGAATCCGTGAGATCGAACCGAAACAATCCGCTTACTTCTAATGGAATCACTTCAAGGTCGTTGCGCGCCCGGTCGAAATTGCCAATGTAGGCCGTACGAAATTCCACATGGAACTCCGGGACCACCGGAAGGGACAGGCGCAGTCCCGGTCCAATCCCGTCTCCACCATCCTTGGTATCCCAGTAGGCTCCATACACGCCCCAGCCCCCGCTCGCCAACACCGTGGAACCCGAAACCAACAAGGCCGCAAGGCCAGATACTACTTTTTTCATCACTAGCAATCCTTTCATCGCCGAAGCATTCGGCAAATGATGTATAACCATATCCCCCACAAAGCTCAAGCCGCAGTTGAGCTTATCGCTTATCCCTCGTCGCCCACCAACCGGTCCCTCCACTCCGCCGCCGCGAACCATTGGCAGGCATCCGCCCGTCCGAACCAACGGTAGCGGTTCCGCGCCACCCAACGGTATACCGGATCCCGCAGAAAACCCGGAACCGCAATGAGACCAAAAAGCAGCTTCCAACCACCCGGCACCCCCCGCAAGATTCTCAATGCCGCCGTGCTTTCCCGGTAAATCCGGCCCTCCTCCACCAGCACCACCGACGTCAACGGAGCCTCTTCACCCTCCGATAATCCCAGCAGCGCTTTACCTGCTCTGGATTGGAGGGGAGCAAAACGAAATCGTCCCCCACCATCCCGTTTGAGAAGAAACCGGACCCACCGCGAACAAAGCGCACAGTCACCATCGAACAAGACCACCGGATGACTCGCCGCGAGCCGAACAATCTCTGGAATGCCTTCCCCCTGCCTGAATGACCTGTGATTCATCTCTAACGTCCAACCATGATCCGTTTCATTCTAGGTCGCCGGGGAAGGAAGAGTCGCGGGTTCCAGCGGAAGGTAGATCGAAAAGGTCGTGCCCTGCCCCACCTGGCTTTCCACCACAACATGTCCATGATGTTCGAGCACCACCCCGTGTACCACCGCCAGCCCTAACCCGTTTCCTTCAGTCGGAGTCTTGGTTGTGAAGTATGGCTCAAAAATCCTCTCGCGCGTGGCCTCATCCATCCCGCATCCGCTGTCGTGAATCCGGATCACCACATACTCTCCCGGCCGAACCCCCTCTGCCGCCACCGCATCCCATGCCTGCACAACGAGGGTCTTCATGGCAATCTCCAACTGCCCCGGACCTTCACCCAGCGCATGGATGGCATTCATGCAAAGGTTGATCATAACCTGATGAATTTGACCCGGGTGCGCGGGAATCCGTGGAGGATCCGGAAGGAGAATCGAGGTCATGGAAACTCCGCAAGGCAGTAGCGGACGGACCATCTGGATGACCTCCTCGACGATCGGCGTCAAATTTACCGGTTCCTTGACCAGTTGCTCCATGCGCCCGAATTGGATCATTTGCCCCGCAAGCTCCTTCGCCCGCCCGCAGGCGGTCAAAATTTGATCGAGATAACCTCGATCCGCTTCGTCCGCAAAGGTTCCGGTTTCTTTGAGATAATCGGCATTCCCCGCAATAATCGTGAGAATATTCTTGAAATCATGCGCCACCGAACCCGCCAACGTGCCCAGCGCCTGCATCTTCTGACCATGCCGAAGTTGAAGTTCAAGGCGATTGCGCTCGCGTTCCACATGGCGTTGGCGCGTCACATCCTGAAACACGCACACCAGACGAGTCGGCCGACCTGTGCCCTCATCCACCGAAGCAACGTCCACTTCCACATGCAGGCACATCGTTTTGCCCTCCACGGGTTCCGCCTGAAGATCCATGTGAAATGGCACACCTTTCGATTGCGCCAACTCGAGAGCAAGACCGAACCGGTCCCGATCCCCGGAATCCAGACGCACCATCACCCCTTCCAGGGCGGGTACGGTAGCCTCTCCCAAACCCAACATGGCCCGAAGCTCCAGCGACCACCACATCGCGCCATCGGTGAGATGCCAGTCCCAAATGCCAAGCCGGGCAATACGCTCGGCAAGACGATGGCTCTCCTCCACCCGCTCTAGTTGTGCCTGGGTCATGACCAGAGCGGTTTGCAGCGCCTTGAGTTCTCCCACTTTCTTTTCCAGCTTTTGAGAGATCGCATCCGCATACTTGCGGTCGATCGCGTCATGGTCAACCGCATGGGAGACCGGCTTTCCACCCTTCGCGATTCCACGCAACGCCGCGAGCAAGGCGTCCGGCTCCATCGGCTTGACCAAAAAACGATCGCCACCCAGTTCCTCCGCGAGTTGACGGTCCGCTTCCGTGGTAAATGTCGCAGAGTAAAACACAAAGGGAATATGCGCAGTCGCCGGGTTGTTCTTAACCGCACGGCAAAACGCAAACCCATCCATCTGTGGCATCATGATATCCGACAAGATCAGATCCGGCAGTTGGTCGGTCATCGCTTTCAATGCCTCGCGACCATTACCGGCACTGGTTACCGAATACCCGCATGATTCCAACAAGGTGTGTTGAAGCACCCGGGAATTTTCGTCGTCCTCAACGACCAGTATCTTCATTTCGCCTCCTCCAGTATCCGCTCAATCTGATCCATGATCCGCTCCGGCTGGATCGGCTTCTCGACGTAACCGTTGCATCCTGCCGCGAGCAAACGTTCCTCATCCCCGGCCATCGCAAACGAGGTCACCGCGATCACCGGCACCCTCGCTTCCCGGGCTTCGCTTCGCCGTATCTCAGCCAGCACCTCTGTCCCGAGTATATCAGGCAATTGGATGTCGAGAAGGATAAAATCCGGTTTTAAGGACCGCGCCAACTCCACCCCCAAACGCCCGGTGTAGGCTTTGACCACCCGGTAGCCATGCGCTTCCAAGATAAAACGCATCAACTCCATATTGTTTTCATTGTCTTCAATGATCAGGGCTGTCTTCATTACGAATGTTCTCCTTCACCCGGCACGGATGATTCCTGCACCTTCTGCGGAAACCGGAAGCAAAACCGGCTTCCCTCTCCGGGACGACTTGTAACCCCGACCTCCCCGTGCAACAACTCAACCACGATCTTCCGGGTCAAATACAACCCCAGTCCGGACCCACCGGCCGGAATGCGAAGGTGCGAATCGAGTCGAACAAACGGGGAAAACAATCGGGACGCCTCCTCGGCCGGGATGCCAATCCCCTCATCGCTCACCACAACCTCAATCACGCCATCGATCGCCTGCACCTCAATCCCCACCGTGCCCTTTTCAGAATACTTCACCGCGTTGCTTAAGTAATTCAAAAGACATTGCCGCACCCGCTTCCGGTCCGCGACCACCGTCATGCCCTCCGAAAGGTGGGCCGACAAATGCAATCCTTTGCACTGACTTATCGGTCGGATCGTTTCCAGAACGTCTTCAACCACCTCACGCATATCAAACGTCTGGGAATGAACATCGATGTGCCCTGCCTCAATCTTGGAAATATCGATGATGTCCGTGATCAATCCGAGAAGATGCTTCGCGGATTCATAGACCCGCCCGAGCTGATCCTGCTGGGTCGGATTGAGATCGCCTGCCAACCCCTTTAGAAGTACTCCCGTGAATCCGATGATCGAATTCAGCGGTGTCCGCAATTCGTGCGACACCGAGGCAATAAACATGCTCTTGAGCCGGTCGACTTCCTGCAGCCTCCGGTTTGCCGCTTCAAGATGTTCCGCCGACCGATGCAATGCGTCATCGGTCTCTTTTCTCTGCAAAGCCTCATGAAACATCTGCCCGAAAAGCTGAAACAGGCTGATATCCTCTTCCCGCAAAGGTGTCGCGGTGCCATCCAAATCAATCATACCTAAAAACCCGCGTACCTGATCATTTGCAAGGCACGGCACCTCGATGATCCCGCCCGTCTTCAACCACACCGGAGGCGGCTCGAGGGTCGGCGTACTTCCGGGAAGCCCACCCTCCGCCCGCATCACCACCGGCCTCTTGGCTTTTAACGCACAAAGCCATGGCGAATCCGGGGGATCGTCCGCCGGATGGATCGACATCTGGTCAAGCCGCCCCAATTGCCCCCCTGCGGCCTTTTGTTCCGGACATCCCGCCTCGTCAAAATGATAAAGGTAAACTGCGGTTGATCCGAGAAAACAAGCAAGCTCAGTCATCGCAAGTTGAATCGCCTGCGGAACCTCCTCGGAAGGAATGGAAACAAACCGTGAGGACGTTTCGGAAACCAACCGCTCGAATCGAACCCGGAACTGAAGTTGCTTCTCAATGACCCTCCGGCGCGTTACTTCCTTCTTCAGCCGGATCGTCCATGCCGAAATCAAGCCGAGAATCAAAAGGACCACCAGGGCCGCCCGGATCGCGATCCGCCAAGCCACTCGCGGCTCGATACCCCGCCGATAATCGATCCGCACCCAGCGACTTCGGATCTCCTGATGATCCGCGGGATCGATTAACGACAACCCTTTGTCGAGAAGATTCACCAGCTCCGGCCAGTCCTTCCGCACCGCAAAATGCAAACTGTACGCCTGGTCGCCAACCGGTGCGGCAACCTTTAAGTTCAAAAGATTTAACCGGCGAATCCAATACGTCGAGGACGCTAGATTGCCCACCAGAAGATCGATTTTCCCCGAAGATAACGCCATCAATGCATCGTTTAACGTCGGGAAAAGGACCGGATCGATGGTCGTGGAGTCCCGAAGAAAGCCCTCATGGGATGAATCCGCCTGCACCCCGACCCGCAACCCACCCACATCCTCCAACCCCGCGATGAAAGGGAGGTCCGTCCTCGCCAGCAACACCCGCTGGTATTCGATAAAGGGCTTGGTAAAAAGTGCATACTCCAGCCGCTCCTCGGTAATACCCACCGCCGGCAGCACGTCGATCTCCCCCCTCCGAAACGCCTCCATTGCCTCATGCCATCCCATCGGTTCTGTTGCCTGCATGGAAAGGCCCAACCGCTGGTTCAGCAGTTCCACATAATCCGCGCCCATCCCGTCGAAACGCCCCTGATCATCGAAAAACACAAACGGGTAAAATTCCGGATCAATCCCCAACCGAATTCTCGGATGATTCGCAATCCACTGCTGTTCCTCCGGGGTCACAAAGGGCAGATAATCGTTTCGCTGCACCGTCTCCCTTGGCATCCCGGATAGGTAGCGATCCATCGCACGGTAATACGCCGACTGAGGATCGCTTCTCATGTCCCCAAGCCGCGCGTCGATCCCCTCTTTTAACCGCGGGGTGGCAGGGGAATTTTTGTTAAAAGCAAAACGAAGTTGTGACGGATTGAACAGGATCGGCGAAGCCACCACATCGTAAAACTGCTGCAGCGAATACCCGAAGATATTATTGACCACCCCCGCATCCGCCCTTCGCTCACTGACCGCCAGAAAGACCTCGGTATAGGAGGGAAATTCAATATATGTCGAAACAATCCCCATCTGCTCCAGCAAATCCCGGATGCTCGAAGGCCCGGTGGAATAAATGCCCCCCTCCAGAAGCGCAATACGCAATCCGGAGAGGTCACGAAACGAAAGGAGCTGAAGATCAGAACGACTGTAAATCGCCGCCCAACTAATGAGTACGGTTTCGTCATTGAATGCATAGAGCTGCTGCCGCTCGTCGGAAACCGCCACATCCGGCAAGATATCGATCTCCCCCGCCGCAAGCCGATCCAATCCCTCCCCCCACGTACCGGATATGAAACGAAGGCTCCACCCTTCCGCCTCCGCGATCGCTCGCATAACCTCCGGGAAAAAACCTGCCGGATCCCCCTTCTCATCGGTAAAGATCTTCGGATGGTTTTCGTAATGGCCAACCCGGACCTCCCCTCGGATCGCCTTGGCATCATCGGCATGCAGAAACTGAACCATCAGACCGCACAGGAACAGCATGAAAACGTGCAAGCCAGACAAAGAATTACGAAGGGAGGTGGCAGCCATATCGCGATAAGGACTTACGGTAACATTTTATATCAGGTCCAACCAGCGAAATGCAAACGGAGCGTCGTCGGTGTTGGTAGTTGACGTTGCAACCTCTTGTGTATACGTTGTCTGCCTCATGTCTGCAATCGGCTATGGATGGTACTCAGCGACCCCTCGGGCCTTGCTCCATTCAACCTTCCTAACAAATATCCTGCTATGGTCCGATCAATAATTCAAAAAGTCCTCAAAGGCCTCCAATCCAAACGTCAGGCCCCCACCGCCGAACCGGTCCCCGCCCCCATACCCAAAACCGCACCGCCCAAGGAGGCCCACGCCCCCCGCGAATCGAACGATTCCCGCCGCCGGGAATCCCATCGCGCGCCACGACGTCCATCCCCATCCCGGAATCAGGACCCCGACCGAGAATCCCCCATGTTCCCGGCCTCCGAGGCAACCCCTCCGCCCTCTCCCCCCAAACGCTCCCGACGTCGACCCGACTCCCGGAAAAAAGACGCCCCTCCTTCTTCCCGTGACGACGCCTACCCATCAAGGCCCCAACGCCCCGAGATCGCTCCCGCCCCCACCCCCCGCAAAATTGCCCCCGACCCCAAATTGAATCCCCACCCCCCGTTTCCAGCCCCCCCCCCCCCCCCCCCCCCCCCCC
>DAOLCW010000078.1:0-13646 GCA_035327665.1 Kiritimatiellia bacterium | reverse complement strand
GTTGGTTTCCAAACCTTGGAAATGGAGGGGGTTTTGGTTTCCAAAGTTTGGAAATCAGGGGGTGGGGGACTGGCCGACCCCGCGTTCGTGTTCGCCGTGGAGGCGGAGTTCGCGTTTGAGGACTTTGCCGCCGGCGTTGCGGGGGAGTTGGGGGAGGAAGCGGATGTCGCGGGGGATTTCGTGGCGGCCAAGATGTTCGCGGCAGTAGGCGCGGACGGCGGGGGCGTCGAGGGTTTGGCCTTCGTGGAGGACGACGTGGGCGATGACTTTTTCGCCGTGGACGGAGTCGGGTTGGCCGACGACGGCCGCTTCGCGGATGGCGGGATGTTTGTAGAGGACTTCTTCGATGACGCGGGGATAGACGTTCATGCCGTTGACGATGATCATGTCTTTGATGCGGTCTAGGATGTAGAAGTAGCCGTCTTCGTCGACCTTGCCGAGGTCGCCGGTGCGGAACCATTCGCCGAAGAAGGAGGCGGCGGTTTCTTCAGGCTGGTTCCAGTAGCCTTTCATGACGTTGGGGCCGCGGACGCAGATTTCGCCAACCTCGCCGGTGGGGAGTTCGTTGGCGTGGTCGTCGAGGATTTTCATTTCGACGCGGGGGATGACCTGGCCGACGGAGCCGATTTTGCGGGGTCCGCCGATGGGGTTGACGCAGGTGCAGGGGGAGCATTCGGTGGGGCCGTCGCCTTCGTAGATTTCTTTGCCGAATTTGGCTTCGAACTGGTTCATGAGTTCGATGGGCATGGCGGCGCCGCCGGAGACGCATACGCGGAGGGATTGGAATTTGGGGATTTCGGTTTCGGGGAGTTTGAGGAGGGAGCCGTACATGCTGGGGACGGCGGCGAAGAAGGTGACGCGGTGGGCGGCGATGGCGTCGGCAACTTGCTGGGGGTCGAATTTGGGGAGGGGGACGATGGTGCAGCCGTTGAGGAGGGGATAGACCATGCAGACGGTGGCGGCGAAGGCATGGAACATGGGAAGGACGGTGAGGAGGATGTCTTTTCCGGCTTCGAGCTGGAGGGCTTCGCTGATGCTGGAGGCGTTGGCGGCGAGGTTGCGGTGGGTGAGCATGGCCCCTTTGGGGTAGCCGGTGGTGCCGGAGGTGTAGAGGATAACGGCGATGGCTTGGGCGGGGTCGAGGGAAAGTTGCGGGGGGTCACCGGGGGTGGCGAGAAGGGAAAGGAAGGAGGTGTCGGCGGGATCGAGGGGGGCGTTGCCGATGCAGAGGTAGCGGATGTCGGGGGGGAGTTCGGCGCGGAAGCCGGCGACGGCTTTGCCGAGAAGGTCGAGGTAGATGACGGCTTTGACCGCGGCGTCGCGGTAGATGTAGGCGACTTCTTTGGGGTTGAGGAGGAGGTTGGCGGGGACCACGGTGCAGCCGGCTTTGAGGATGCCGAAGTAGGCGATGGGGAAGGCGTCGGAGTTGGCGCAGTAGAGGCCGATGCGGTCGCCGGGGGAGAAGCCGAGGGAGGCGAGGCCGGCGGCGACGCGGTCGGTGGCGGCACCGAATTCGCGGTGGGTGGTGGTGCGTCCGGCAAAGTGAATGGCGGGGTGGTCGCCGTAGTTTGCGGAGCTTTGGCGGAGGAGTTCGGGGAGGGTTTCGGAGGGGGTGGTGGATGGTGTCATGGGATTGAGGGGGGGAAGGGGTTCAGGGTTCAGGATGAATGCCGGGAAGGATAATCGAGGAAACGCGGTGGAGGCAAGATTGCGGGCGGGGAGAGTGATGGACGATGGGCGATGGGCAAGGGGGGGAGGGAGGACGTTTTTTTAACGCAAAGGCGCGAAGATCGCAAAGGGGATGAAGGGGAGAGGGGGGGAGGTGGTTATGATTTTTTTAGGGCGGATGGGATCACGCCGGGAGCGAGGGGGGCTGTACATGGGTTTCGTTAAGCTGCGCGAGTGCGGTGCCTCGCGTTCCCGGGATGGAGGGGGCTAGTATTCGTATTCGCTGCCGCCGATGAATTCGCGGATGAGGGAGCGTTTGGAGACGATGGAGTCGTCTTCGACGGCGTCGAGTTGGTCGAGGAATTCGTAGACGCGGCGGGCACGGATGTAGGCGTCCTGGCGTTTGGGGTCGTCGCGGAATTTTTCGAGGGCTTCGGGAAAGTTGTGGAAGAGGCGGTGCTTGAGGAAGGGGAGCTCGAAGGGCATGGCGCTGTTGACGAGGTAGTCGGCGGAACCGATGAAGGGGATGATGTGCTTTAGCTCGCTGCGTCGGACGTAGTGCCAGTGGGTGAGGGTTTGCATGGGCTTGAGGTTGCGGTTCCAACTGTCGCGGATCATACGGCGGAGGAGGCGGTTGTCGGCCCAGCGCATGAAGACGCCGGAGGCGTCGCGCATCTGTCCGAGGGTTTCGATGTAGAGGCGGAATTTTTTGGAGGCGGGGATGCTGTGGGTCATGCCTTCGTAGAGGCCGTGGAGGCTGTCGATGAGGAGGATCTGATGGGGTTTGATGGAGAGTTCGTGGACGTCGAGTTTGCGTTTTCCGGTTTTGAAGTCGTAGTGGGGGGTCTTGATGGTTTTGCCTTCGAGGAGGTCGAAGAGGTGTTGGTTGATGAGTTCGAGGTCGAGGGCTTGAGGGGTTTCGTAGTCGTAGTCGCCGAATTCATCCTTGGGATGCATTTCGAGGTCGAAGAAGTAGTGGTCGATGTTGATGGCGACGAGTTCGTAGCCGTGGGCGCGGAGGGTTTCGCTGAGTTTGATGGTGGTGGTGGTTTTTCCGGAGGAGGAGGGTCCGGCGATGATGGCGATGCGGACTTCGGGGAGGCGTTCGATGATGCGTTCGGCGCCGCGTTTGACTTCGTCGGAGTAGCGTTGTTCGCAGTCTTCGATGAGGTGGGGGAGTCGTCCGGCGCGGATGATGGCGTTGAGGCCGTCGATGGTTTCGCACTCGTGGTCCATGTTCCAGCGGAGGACTTCGTAGATTTTTTTGTAGGGGATGTTGTCGGTGGCTTCGAAGTGGTCGAGGCGGGCGGCGCGCTGCTGGGAGCGTTCGTGGCGGTAGATGATGTAGGCGCGGGCGGTTTTGACGTGTCCGTTTTCGATGAGGGTGGCCTCGACGAGGTCCTGGACGTCTTCTACGGAGGGGATGTCTCCGGTGGTGAAGGTTTTGAGGAGGGCGTTTTCGACCTGGAGGGCGAGATCTTCGGCGATGGCGCGATTGGTGCCTCCGACGGAGGCGGCAGCCTTGAAGATGGCGGTGGTGATGCGGTCGCGGTTATAGGGAACGGTGTTCCCGTCGCGTTTTACAATTTCACGGATGGGGCACGCGGCATCGCTCATGATTTTTTCTCCGGGTTCAGTCACCGCTTTCCAGGAAGCCTTCGAGTTTGCGGAGGCGTGTGGGGTGGCGCATCTTGCGGAGGGCTTTGGCCTCAATTTGCCGGATGCGTTCACGGGTGACATTGAATTTTTTGCCGACTTCCTCGAGGGTTCGGGAGTAGCCGTCGGCGAGTCCGAAGCGGAGGGTGAGGACTTCCTGTTCGCGCTCGGTGAGGGTGTCGAGGACGTCGCGGAGGCGGTCCTTGAGGAGGCTGTAGGCGGTCATTTCGGAGGGGTTTTCGGCGCCTTTGTCTTCGATGAAGTCGCCGAAGTGGGTGTCTTCGCTGTCGCCGACGGGGGATTGGAGGGAGATGGGTTGCTGGGCCATTTTGAGGACGGCGCGGACGCGTTCGACGGGGAGGTGCATTTCCTCGGCGACTTCCTCGGGGGTGGGTTCGCGTCCGAGTTCTTGAACGAGGGATTTCTGGACCCGCATCAATTTGTTGATGGTTTCGATCATGTGGACGGGGATGCGGATGGTGCGGGCCTGGTCGGCGATGGAGCGGGTGATGGCCTGGCGGATCCACCAGGTGGCGTAGGTGCTGAATTTGTAGCCGCGGCGGTATTCGAATTTTTCGACGGCTTTCATGAGGCCCATGTTGCCTTCTTGAATGAGGTCGAGGAAGGAGAGGCCGCGGTTGGTGTATTTTTTGGCGATGGAGATGACGAGGCGGAGGTTGGCTTCGACCATTTCGGTTTTGGCGCGGAGTCCTTTGCGGAGCCATTCTTTAAGTTCGCGGTAGTAGGCGACGAAGTCGTCGGCGAGCATGTTTTCCTGATCTTCGAAGGCGACGATCTGTTTTTTGATGTCGCGGACGAGGTCGGCGGCGGCTTTGGCGCGGGAGGCTTCGGCTTTGGCGAGCTGGGTACGGAGGGAGCGAAGGCGGGAGAATCGGTCGTCGGCGATCTGGACGAAGTCTTCGATGGCCTTTTGCTTGAAGCCGAGTTCTTCGAGGAAGTCGGCTTGTTTGAGGAGGATGTTGTCGATGCCTTTGAGGGCTTTTTCGCGGCCGGCGTTGTTGGTGGCTTTGCGGAATTCCTGGAATTTTTTGGCGGCGTTGTCGCGTTGGCGCTCGATGGATTTGATGAGTTTGGGAAGTTCTTTGAGGTAGCGTTCGCGGTTGGTGACTTGTTTGTCGTTGATGACGCGGTCGAAGCGTTCTTTTTGCTCGAAGAGGCGGCGCGCGAGGCCGAGGAAGGCATCGGGGGCATATCCGCCGCGGTAGAAGAGGCGGCGGGAGCAGATTTCGGCTTCTTCGATGCGCATGGAAATTTCGACTTCCTGCTCACGGGTGAGGAGGGGGACCTGGCCCATCTGCTTGAGGTACATGCGGACGGGGTCGTCGAGGACGTCGGCGCGGGAGGCGCGGACTTTCTGGTCTTCTTTTTCCTGTTCGCGTGCGGCTTCTTCTTCGGCGGATTCGACGACGTCAATGTCCATGCCTTTGAAGAGGATGAGAATGGCCTCGAATTCCTCGGCGCTGATCACGCTTTCGGGCATGGTTTCGTTGATGTCGTCGTGGGTGATGAAGCCCTGCTCCTGGGCGAGCTTGACGAGTTCTTTTATTTTTTGCTGCCGTTCCTCGCGGTTGACCTCGATTTTGACCTCGCCGTTTTCGTCGACGGTCCCCATGGGTTGATTCGGGAGGGTTTCGGGAGCGGGGGAAGGCTTGGCCTTGGCTTTTTTCGAGGGTTTCTCGGGGGTTTTAGAGGCGGGGGTGGGCGATTTGGCCGGGGTGGATTTCGCCTTGGGCTTGGCCTTGGATGTCACTTTTGCCATATCGTTTTCAACCTGTGGACAGAATTCTTCCTAACTATACACGCGAGGGGCAAGGACTATTTCCCAAGAGGTGGGTTTCGTCAAGGGACAAAATGTATGGAGTTGAGGGGCGGAGGGGTTCGGAAAGATCCGCTTTGTTGCCAAAGCGGCTACGGGCTACGGGTGTTGAGGGGAGGGGAATTAGGATTGATGCGGGGCGGGGTGCAAACTAGCATCCGGGGGATGAACTATTTTGTCACAGGCGGTGCGGGCTACATTGGAAGCGTAACCACGGAGCTTTTGCTGGACCGGGGTCATGAGGTGGTGGTGTTTGACAACCTGGAGCGGGGCCACCGGGAGGCGGTGGACGGTCGGGCGCGTTTGATTGTGGGGGATCTGCGGGACCGGGACGCAACCCGGGAGGCGATGAAGGAGGTCAAGCCGGATGCGGTGATGCATTTTGCGGCGTATGCTCTGGTGGGGGAGTCGATGGAGGACCCGATGATGTATTTCCGGAATAATCTCCAGGGGGGTATGCATCTGGTGGAGGCGATGCAGGCGGTGGGGGTTCCACGGATTGTGTTTTCCTCGACGTGCGCGACGTATGGTCAGCCGGAGGAGGTTCCGATTCATGAAAATGTGCCGCAGCGTCCGGCGAATCCGTACGGGGAGTCCAAGTTGCAACTTGAGAAGGTGTTGACGTGGTGCCGGGAGCGGAGAGGACTGGAGACGGTTTTCCTGCGTTATTTCAATGCGGCGGGCGCGACGGAGCAGTTCGGGGAGGATCACGATCCTGAGACCCATTTGATCCCGAATGTGTTGAAGGTTGCGTTGGGTCAATTGGACAAAGTGACGGTGTTCGGGGGGGATTATCCGACGCCGGACGGGACGTGTATCCGGGATTACATCCATATCGTGGATTTGGCGCAGGCGCATATCCGGGCCTTGGAAGGCAAGAAGGAGGGGGCGTTCAATCTGGGGAATGGGGGGGGATACTCGGTGAAGGAGGTCATTGATGTGGCGCGGGCGGTGACGGGTCATGACATTCCGGTGGCGATGGCGCCGAGGCGGCCGGGTGATCCGCCGAAGTTGATCGCGGCGGCGGGGAAGGCAAACCGGGAGTTGGGATGGATTCCGGAGTATCCGGATTTGGAGACGATCATTGCCCACGCATGGGCGTGGCACCGGAAGCATCCGCACGGATACAAGGGATGACCGGGGTCCGGATCGAGCTGATCACGACGGGATCAGAGCTTTTGAATGGTCTGGCTTTGAATCGTCATGGTCAGACGTTGGGCCGGGAGTTGGCGTCTCGCGGGTATGGTTTGGCCCGGGATACGACGGTTGGGGATGACGGGGCGGCGATTCGGGACATTCTGGTCGGGGCGCTGGAGCGTGCGGATGTGGTGTTGATGTCGGGCGGATTGGGGCCAACGGATGATGATTTGACCCGGGGGATTGTGGCGGATCTTTGGGGGTGCGGGGTGGTGATGGATGAGGGGTCACGGCAGCGCATTGCGGAGCGGTATGCGGCGAGAAACAAACCGCTGAATGGGTTTGCGGAGCAGCATGCGCTGGTGGTGGAGGTGGCGGAGGTGTTGGAGAACCGGGTGGGGCTGGCGCCAGGGGAGTTGTTGATGACGATGGAGGAGAAGGCGTTGTTTCTCCTGCCGGGACCGCCGCGTGAATTCAGAGCGATTTTAGAGGATCATGTTTTGCCGTGGATCGTGGCAAGGCATCCGGCCGAGAAGGTTCCGGAACGAACCTTTCAGGTTTTGGGTCCGGGGGAATCGGATGTGCTGTTGCGGATGGAGCAAGCGGGGTTTAGTCGGGAGGGGTTGGAGATTGCGTTCTGCGCGAGTCCGGGGAGGGTTCTGGTGACGCTGGGTGCGGGGGATGCGGTGCGGTTGGAGGGGGCGGCGCGGGCGTTTGAGGGGCTGTTTTCACGGGGTGAAATTGAGCGGGGACATGAGTCACTGGAAGGTTTGGTGTTGGGGCGACTTCGAAGGGCGGGCCGGACGGTGGCGGTGGCGGAATCTTGCACCGGGGGCGGGCTGGGTGGGTTGTTGACTTCGGTTCCGGGGGCTTCGGCAGTCTTTCGCGGCGGGGTGATCGCTTATGCAAACGAGGTCAAGTCGAGGTTGCTGGGGGTGGCAGAGGATGTGTTGGTTGACCATGGGGCGGTAAGTGAACCGGTTGCGAGATCGATGGCGGAGGGGGCAAGAGATCGATTGGGAGCGGATTACGGGATTTCGATCACGGGGGTCGCGGGACCGGACGGGGGGACGGAAACGAAGCCGGTGGGTTTGGTTTTCATCGGGGTCGCGGGGCCGTCGGCTACGGAGGTGTTGCGGCTGCAAGCGGGGGGGGACCGGGAGGTGATACGGTTGTGGGCGATTCAGTCGGCGTTGAATGGGTTGCGGGTGATGCTGGAAGAGGCGGTCAGATAGGTTGGAATCCTTGGGATGAGGAATGGGGAACATTGATTTAGGATCGGGAATTGGGTAGTTTCTGCTTATGCGCAACTCTTTGTTTACGTTCTTTGCCGGACTGATTGGCTTATGGTGTGTCTGCGAAGCCGGGGCTCAGGCTCCTCCGCCGGTTCCGGGGACGTGTGAAAGCATCGCCGGACAGGGGCAGGTCATTTTGTTGCCGCAGAATCCCACGGGGTGCGAGCCGGTAGATATTTATTATTTTTATGTCTGCTTTAATCTAACGAATGTGACGGCGATTACTGCGGAGGTGGTTTCGGTACAGGGGTCGTTTTCGACGAATCTGCCGATGGCGTTCACGGACAGTTTGTGGGTGGCGACCTTTTTTCCTCCGCCGGGATTGACGAATTTTTCGTTGAGGTTCAAGGACAACACCGGGGTTGTGGACGGGGACGGGGTGAACCGGTGGCGGTTCGGGGTGACTCCATGTCCGACGTTTCAGTTCAGCCCGGCATTTCCGAATGTCTTTCGTCATGATGTGACGCTTACCTACAATCCGGGGGATGGGCCGCTGAAAGATTCCACGCAGATCGTGGCACGGGTGGACTTCGGAAATGGGGATCCGGAGCTCGAGCAGGCGATGACATCGTTCGGGCAATTGGGGATTTGGCAAACGGTCATAGGATTGCCCCCGACCACGACGAATTTGAATGTTCGATTCTTCGATCCGGTGTCGTTGGTGGAGGATACGAACGATGGACCGGGTTGGACGATATCGATTTCGACGAATTTTGGGTCGGTAAGGGGGGATCTTAACGGGGACGGTTTCGGGGATTTGGTTTTGCGCCATCCCCGGGAGCGAGTGCATGGGGTGATCTTGATGCGTGACGGAGTCTTTGAGTCTGCGGGATTTTTGGGCGGTGCGCCTTCGGATTTTACCGGGCTGGAGTTTGTGGCGATGTCGGATTTGGACGGGGATGGCCGCGAGGATATTATTGCCCGGGTTGGGCCGGGAGTTTACGGGGCGGGTTTGCTGGATGGAGCCACGATCCTTGATGCGAGGTTGTTGTTTGAGGGATACAGCTCGATTGCGCCCTGGCAAGTGGTGGCGGGAGGGGACTTTAATTTTGATGGTTGGGGGGACCTTGCCCTTTATCACCCGGGAACGGGGCAGGCGATTGTCGCCTTGTTGGAGGATGGGGTGTTTGTGGAAGCGAAATGGCTGTTGGGAGGATTTCCTCTGGGTCCGTTCAGGATTGTTGCGGGGGGTGATTTTGAAGGGGGAGGCGGAGCGGATTTACTTTTGCGGCTGGGCGACACCGCGATTTATGGTGTTTTGTTGAATCCTTTGGCGGAGAAGCCGGAATGGGTGCTTATGGAAGGAATTCCTTCCGGGCATCAGGTGGTGGCGGTGGGGGATTTCAACGGCAGTGGGATTACGGATCTGGTGCTTCGTCAGGAGGGAACCGGATTTTACCGGATTGGTAAGGTGGAAAACTTCAGGGTGGTTGAAACGGCACCCTTGTTAGGGGTGGGCTGGCTGGGCCATTGGGTGGTTGAGTCCCAGCGTTGATGGTTTCTTGTTGATGGAAAGGGGGTGGGAAGAAATCTGGACATTGATGGAGGGTGCGGGCAGGGTTCAGCAATGCTTGAGCGCAAGATCGATGACGGCAAACGGGTGTGGATGTGGGATGTCCTTTTTCTCGCGACGTTATTGATTGGATTGATGTCGTGGTTGTTTGACCCCTTTGAGATTCGGTGGGACTGGCTGAAGTTCCGGGTGAGCTGGGGGATGCGTCCGGTGGTGGCTTCGGTGGTGGTGGGAGCTTTGTGGTGGGTGATGAGCCGCCGGGCAGGTCGTTCGCTTTCGACGGAGCGGCTACCGCGTGTGGCGATGGGGTTGGGGATGACCTTGGGATTTCTCGGCTTGCTGGAGGGAGGGTTTGCTCTGGCCGGTGTGCCGAGAGGGGAAGAGGTGTTTGTGATCCACGACAATGACGGGGAGGCGTTTCGGGCAGATGGGTCGATGGTGCATGACCGGGATACGCTTTGGCGGTTTGTGCCGGGAGCGGAATTCAACGGGTTGACGGTGAATGGGCAAGGGTTTCTGGGCCGACCGTTTGCGACACGAAAGGGAAGTGGGGTCACCCGGGTGATGGTGTTGGGGGATTCGTGCAGCGCTCAGGGGGATCCGCCCTACTCGGACCTTCTGCACGCGCTTTTGGAGGAACGGAGGTTGCACGGACGGTCGTGGGAGGTGATTAACACGGCGGTGCATGGCTACACGGTACTCCAAGGAAGAGCGCTTTATGAAACCCGGGGGCGAGGCTTCGAGCCGGATGTGGTGATTTTGTATTTTGGCTGGAACAGTCATTGGTTGTCGGAGGTTGAAGATGCGGCTCGAATGGTTTCGGATGGCAACCGCACGATGAAGTTGTTGATGAATGGGCTGGCCCGTAAGCGTTCGGTGACATGGTTGAGAGGGTTGGTTGAAGGGGAGGCGTCGTCCCGGGTGTTGAGGGTATCGCCCGAGCGTTACCGTGAAGCGTTGAGGTCGTGGCTGGTGGATCTGAAGGCGGAAGGAGTCAGGCCGGTGGTGTTGACGGCGCCGAGGGCGGAGGCGTTGACGACGGCTTTGGTGCATAACCGGAATGCGGAGTCGGTGGAGGAGGCGGAAGGGCTTCATGACCTTTATGTGGATCTGACGCGGGAGGTGGCGAGGGAGGTGGGAGTCAGGTTGGTGGATCTGGCGGGGGAACTGCCGGATGTGTTGAGTCCCCGGTTGTTTATGCGGGATGGGATTCACCTGACGGAGGAGGGGCATCAGTGGGTGGCGAGGAGGCTGAAGCGGGAGCTTGCCGGGATGGAGTGGTAAGGGGGTTGTCTTGGGGGTGGTGTGACTTGAAAGGATTTGAGATTTTTTTATCTCATCGCGAATGCGGCGTCGCGGAGCTCCGCCCTCCAGATCGCAGGTAGGGCTAATCATGTTGGAGATGGGGCGGGATATGGGGGTTGCGTTTTTTCCAAGGTTTGGAAAAGATGGAGGGACCTTTTTCCAAGGTTTGGAAATGATGTGATGACTATGACTTCTTCTTTTTTTGTGACGGGCGGTGCGGGGTTTATCGGGGCGCATTTGACGAACCGGCTTCTGGATGGGACGGATGGCCGGGTGACGGTGTTTGATAATTTTTCGACGGGGCGGGCGTGGCATTTCGGGGAGCGGGTGAAGGACCCGAGGTTGAGGGTGATCGAGGGGGATTGCCGGGATGCGGAGGCTCTGGAGGCGGCGATGGGGGGGCATGAGGTGGTGTTTCATCTGGCGTCGAATTCGGACATTGCGTCGGCGGCGACGAATCCGGACATTGATTTTGCGAACGGGACGGTGTTGACGCGGAATGTGCTGGAAGCGATGCGGAAGACGGGGGTGGGGCGGATTTTTTTTACGTCGGGAAGCGGGGTGTACGGGGAGGTTCCGCCGGTGCCGATTCCGGAGCATTATGACAAGATGATTCCGGTGTCGACGTACGGGGCGTGCAAGCTGGCGTGTGAGGCGTTGATCAGCGCGTACAGCTTTATGTTCGATATGAAGGGGGTGGTGTTCCGGTTTGCGAATGTGGTGGGGCCGTTTCAGACGCACGGGGTGGCGCATGATTTTCTTCGGCGGTTGGCGTTTGACCCCACGCAACTTAAGATTTTCGGGGACGGGACGCAGAGCAAACCGTACATCCATGTGGAGGATGTGGTGGATGCGTTCATGATGATGGAGGAGAGGAACGGGCCGGGGTACGACATGTTTAATGTGGCGTCGGAGGATTTTCTGACGGTGAGTGACATCGCGGATATCGTGGTGGAGCGGATGGGGTTGTCGGGGGTGAGGTACAATTACACGGGGGGCTCGCGCGGCTGGAAGGCGGATGTGCCGCTGTACCGGTTGGATTCGTCGAAGATCCGGGGGTTGGGGTGGAGGAACCGGATGACGTCGCGGGAGGCGGTGGTGGGGTCGGTGGATTCAATGATCGAGGATTTGAAGGCGGGCCGGATTACCCCGGCGCGGTGAGAAGGAGAGGATGATGGAACGTTTGCTGGATGCGTCGGTGAGGCGGATTTTTGTTTCGGGGGGGGCGGGATTTATCGGGAGCCAGTTGGTGGATGTGCTGCTGGAGCAGGGGCACGAGGTGACGGTGTATGACAATTTGTCGAATGGGCGCCGGGAGTTTATTGCGGGGCACGAGGGGAAACCGGGGTTTACGTTTTTGAAGGAGGATATGCTGGATTTGCCGCGGCTGAAGGAGGCGGTGCGGGGGCATGACCTGGTGTGGCATTTTGCGGCGAACACGGACATTATCGGGAGTCACGAACAGCCGGACCGGGATTTGCGGGATTGCATGGTGGCGACGTTTAACATGATCGAGGCGATGCGGACGGAGGGGGTGCGGGATATTCTGTTTGCGTCGACGGGGGCGGTGTATGGGAACATTTGCGCGGAGCGGACGGTGTCGGAGGAGGCGGGGCCGTTGTTGCCGGTGTCGACGTATGGGGCGGGGAAGATCGGGAGCGAGGCGTTGATTTCATCGTATGGGCATGTGTATGGGATCCGGGGGTGGATGTTCCGGTTCGGGAATGTGATCGGAGCGCGGATGACCCACGGGGTGATTTACGATTTTATTAATAAGTTGAAGGCGAATCCGAAGGAGTTGCTGATCCGGGGGGATGGGCGGCAGGAGAAGAATTATTTTCTGGTGGAGGAATGTCTGGGGGGGATGGCGTGGGCGTACCGGAATGTTCCGATGACGGAGGATGTGCCGGTGGATGTGTTTAATCTGGGGACGCAGACGGTATCGAAGGTGACGACGATTGCGGAGGTGGTGCGGGAGGAGATGGGGCTTTCGGACGCGGAGATCCGGATTGAAGGGACGAAGAAGGCGTGGCCGGGGGATCAGCCACGGGTGCATTTCAGCACGGAGCGGATCAACAGGTTGGGTTGGAAGACGCGGTGGAGTTCGGATGAGTCGGTGCGGATCGCGGTGCGGCGGATGACGGGGGCGCTGGGGCAGTTTGAGGTGTGATGAATATTGGGATCATTGGACTTTGGCATCAGGGGATTGTGGGGGCGGCGTGTCTGGCGGAGGCGGGGCACCGGGTGGTGGCGCGGGATGGGCGAGGGGCGACGGTGGAGGCGTTGCGGAGGGGGGAGTCGCCGATTTATGAGCCGGGGTTGGATGATTTGCTGAGGGCGGGGCTGGCCTCGGGGCGGCTTTCGTTTACGGAGTCGGTTGCGGAGGCGGTGTCGGGGGCGGAGGTGGTGTTTTTGATGCACGACACGCCGGTGGATGAGCAGGATTTTAGTGATTTGTCGGGGGTGTTTGGGGATGTGGAGGCGATGATTCCGCATCTGGGGGAGGGTGTGACGCTGGTGGTGACGGCGCAGGTGCAGGTGGGGACGTGCGATCAGATGGGGAGGCGGATTGAGGAGGCGCGGCCGGGGTTGGGGGTTTCGATGGCGTACATTCCGGAGAACCTTCGGTTGGGGCAGGCGTTGGAACGGTTCCGGGATCCGCCGCTGCCGGTGGTGGGTACGGAGGATGACGGGGCTTTTGAGATGGTGAGGACGTTGTTTCCGGGGGCGAGGTGGGAAAGGGTTTCGCTGCGGACGGGGGAGATGGTGAAGCATGCGTTGAACGGGTTTTTGGCGACGTGTGTGACGTTCGCGAATGAGGTGGGGAATGTGTGCGATGAGGTGGGGGCGGATGGTCACCGTTTGGCGGAGGTGTTGCGGATGGAGCCTCGGGTGGGGGCGAAGGCGATGTTGTTTCCGGGGTTGGGGTTTTCGGGGGGGACGTTGGCGAGGGATGTGCAAACGCTGCGAGGGTTGGGGGATTCGCACGGGTTGGAGACGCCGATGCTGGACGGGTTGTGGAGGTCGAATCGTCAGCAAAATGATTTGGTGGTGCGGAAGTTGAAGGCGTGCTGGGGGGGGGAGCTTGCTGGGAAGCGGGTGGCGATTTTGGGGATTACGTATAAGCCGGATACGAGCACGTTGCGGCGTTCGGCGGCGTTGGGGGTGGCGGAGGCGCTGCGGGGGGAAGGGGTGGAGGTGTGGGCGACGGATCCGATGGCGGACCGGGGGGAGG
>DAOLCW010000077.1:0-13740 GCA_035327665.1 Kiritimatiellia bacterium | reverse complement strand
GGGGGGGGGGGGGGGGCGCGCGGGGGGGGTGGGGGGGGGGTTTGGGGGGGGGGGGGGGGGGGGGGGGGGGGGGGGGGGGGGGGGGGGGGTATCGGGGGGTTCCGGTCCGGGGTGCGGTGGTGGTGCGAGAGGCGGTGCGTTCTTTGCGTTCGCGGATGGTTTCGGTAAGGGACCATGCGGCATAGGCGACGCCGCCGACCATCAGGACAATGAGGAATTTTTCGCGATTGGTCATATCAGGGTGGGTCGATGAACGGGTTATTCGAGGGCGAGGCGGGCGAGGAGGACGAGTTCGAGTTCGAGGTTTCCGCGGAGGATGTCCATGCGTTCGATTTCGTCGAGGTAGGGGAGCTGGATGATGGCTTCGAAGAAGGCGAGGAGGTTGGGGTAAGGGCCCATGCCCTTGATGTCGACTTCAAGGATGCGGCGGTTGGCGACGGAGGTGACGCGGGGGTTGGCCCATTGGATTTCGATGTCGGCGGTTTCGGCGAGTTGTCGGATCATGTCGGGGATTTCCATGACCTGAGCGGTCTGGATTTTGGTGCGTTCGGGGCGGGGTAGATCGGGCCAGGTGAGGCTTTCGCGAACGGTGAGGATTTCGCGATAGACGGGTTGGAGGATTTCCTGTTCGGCGATTTGGGAGTCGAGGAGTTGGAGGCGGTCGGTGAGTTGTTTGCGCTCCCAGATGGGCTGAAGGAGGAGAAGGGCGGCGGCCAGGACGGCGGTGAAGGCGATCCAGAGGAGAAGGCGGGCGAGGCGTCCGCCGGGGCTGGTGTGGCGAATGGTCATGGTTGGGCTCCGGGGGGCGGGGGAACGAAGGGGGCACCGGGAGCGGCAGGATTTGCGGGGGGTGCGGTGGGAGGACCGCCGTAGGCAAGTTTGATTTCGGTGGTGAAGCGGAGGAGGGTTTCGAAGCCGTCGCTGGCGGTTTCGGATTGTTGAACGGTGACGGATTCGACGAGGGGTTGGCTTTGAAGGTCGAGGACGTAGGAGGCGAGGACGGAGCGTTGCATGCCGGGTGGACCTCCGACGATTCCGGTGAGGGTGAGGGTGGGTAGTTCGGCGGTGCGGTTGCGGGCGGCGGTGGAGGCGCGTCGTCCGGGGGCGACAGGGGCGGGTCGGGGGAGGAGGAGGCGGAATTCGTTGAGGCGGATGGTTTCGGGGGTTTGTTCGGCGGTGAGGTTGAGGGCGGCGAGGGGGGCGAGGAAGCGGGCCATGGTTTTGACGTTTCGGCTTTGCCGGGTGAGGTCGAGGATGGCGGAATCGAGGATGGGGCCATCGACGCGGGGCACGAAGGAGTTGAGTTTGACTTCGCGGGCTTCGACCTGGGCTTTGAATTGGTTATTTTCGTGGTTGAGGAACCATGCGGCACCGAGAATGGCGGCGGCGAGGAAGAGGAGGAGGCAGGCGAGGAGGGCATCGCGGCGGGTGCGGCGGGACATGGTATCTTGCTGGGCGCGGGTATGGAGGAGGTTGGCGGTGCGGCCGGGCTGGGAGAGGGCGGCGCCGAGGGCGAGGCTATAGCCTCCGGGCACGGGGTCGGCGGAGGGGGCTCCGTTTTCGGGAGAGGGGGTGATGCCGGGGAGATCGACAGATTTGACGTGGATGCCGAGTTGGGATTGGATGGCCCCGGTGAGGGCGGGTCGGGTGGAAAGCTCTCCGGCGACCCACAGGGCTTGAATGGGTTCATCTTTGTGGGCGGAGCGGTGGGCGGAGATGGTGCGCTCGATCTGCTGGATGAGGCGGTCCATGGCGGGGTTGTTGGTGAAGCCGGAGGGCTGGAAGGGATTTTCGAGGCCGGGGGCGGTGGTGGCGGGGTCAATGGCGTTCATTCCGGTTTTGAAGAGCCGGTTGATCATGACCTGACCGTTCTGGAGGCTAATGATGACGGAGGCTTGGTCGCCGGTGTAGAGGGCGAGTTGATGGCCTGGTTTGGGAATCCATCCGGAGGAGAAGAGGTTGCGGAGAATGAAGGGGGGCACGACGAGGCCGTGGAGTTTGAGTCCGGCTTGATTGAAGATTCCGGTGATGGTTTCGACCTCGGTGTTGGCAACGGTATAGGCGCTGACCATGAGTTTTGGGGCGAGTCCGGATTCGGCGCTTTTGCCTTCGATGGAGTAGTCGAAGAGGGTGTTTCCGGGGTCGAAGGCCATGTCTTTTTGGAAGGTCCAATAGACGAGGTCGGAGAGGCTTTTGCCGCGGGTTTGGGGGAGGGAGAAGTAGCGGACCTGGAGGCTGTTGAAGGAGGCGGTGGCCCAAATGGGAAGGCGATTAAGGCCACGGGTGAGCCGGGAGACGAGGTTGCGGAGGATCTCGGGGTATTCGTTGGAGTCGAGGGTGACGTCGGGGGGGATGTGGACGTGTTCGTGGGCGCGGATGGCGCCACGTTCGATGGCGATGGCATCGATGGCGGAGGGGGAAATGTAGACGCCGATGCCGGAGGCGGGGGGGCGCTTGTCGGAGGTCTTGGGTGGAGATGGGGAGGTAGGGGCGGGGCTATTCATGGTTGAAGCATCCATTCCGCGACGAGTCGCCGGGCTTGGAGGTCGAGATCCTGGGCGAGTCCGATGTCGCCGGTGATGGTGGCGAGGGAAATGAGGGATTGGAGCACGATGAAGCGGGCCTGGGCGAAGGATTGCTGGCGGGGAGGGAGGAGGGTGAGGGCGCGCTGAAGGAGGGGGGATGCGGCGTCGGGGTTGCCTTGTTCGAGGAGGATGAGGCCAAGGTGGTTGAGGGTGGCGGCGGTGTCGAGGGGGGGAGGGCGGCGTTGTTTGTCGTAGATGGCGAGGGCTTCTCGGAAGAGGGGTTCGGCTTCGGAGGTGCGGTTGGCCTGGCGGAGGACGCTGGCCCAATCGTTGAGGACGACGGCGCGGCGGAGGTGTTGTTTGCCGAGGGAGGTTTGGAGGTGGTGGGCGGCTTGGGCGTAAAGTTCGGCGGCGGAGTCGAGGTCGGGTTTTCGCCAAGCGTTTTCGGCGCGGTTTTGGAGGAGGGTGCCGAGGGCGGGATGATCGGCGCCGAGGGTTTGGAGGATATGGTTTCCGGCTTGGAGGAAGAGGGCCTCGGCTTCGTCGAGACGGCCCTGGGCGGAGAGGATGAGGCCGACGTCGTTAAGGGACCAGGCGAGGGAAGGGTCGTTCGGGTCGGTGATGGTTTCGCGGAGGAGGTTGGCGTGGCGGGAGGCGAGGGTTTCGCGGTGGGAGGTGCGGGTTTTGGCAAGTTGTTGTTCGAGTTCGCGGAGGGTGGATTGGTCTTTGCGGGCTTGGGTTTCGAGGGTGTGAATCTGGTCGCGGAGATGGCGGGTTTCGATGTGCTGTTGTTCGCGGGCGAGCGCGAGTTCGGCGTGGAGGTTTTCGAGGGTTTTCTCAAGGGCGGTTTGCCGGTCGGTTTGTTCGCGGAGGGCGAGGGTGAGGCGTTCGCGCTCGGCGAGGAGGTGTTCCCAATCGGAGAGTTCGGTGGCACCGGGTTCGGGGGGGGCGGAGATGCGGGAGCGGAAATCGCTGACGACGCGGTGGAGGTTCCGGATCTGGTCGGCGAGTTCGTCCATTTCGTCGGCAGGGGAGCGGGGTGCAGTGAGGAGTCCGCTGGTGAGGATGACGAGGATGAGTCCGCGGGCGAGAAAGGAATGGCCGGGGCGGGAGGGATTTTTCCGGTGAATCATGAGGGATCTCCGGAGATGGCGCGGCCGATGGTTTTCTGGGCTTGTTCGTAGGAGATGCCGAGAAGGTTGGCGAGTTCGCGGGGCCGGGGGGAGCGTTCCATGGCGGTCTGGGTGTCGATGGATCCGCTCTGGACGTGGGAACGGAGGGACTCGTTCATGGTGATCATGCCATCGTTCCGTCCGGTTTGAATGACGGAATAGACTTGGTGGACCTGGCGTTCGCGGATGAGGTTGCGGATGGCAAAGTTGACGTTGAGGACTTCGTAGGCGAGTACACAGCGGGAGTTGTCGCGGGTGGGGATGAGGGTTTGGGAGACGACGCCGGTGAGGACCATGGAGAGCTGGGTGTAAATTTGTTGCTGTTGGGCGGGGGGAAAGACGTCGACGATGCGGGTGATGGCGTTGGTGGTGTCCTGGGTGTGGAGGGTGGCGAGGATGAGGTGTCCGGTTTCGGCGAGGGTGAGGGCGAGGGCGACGGTTTCGACGTCGCGCATTTCCCCGATCATAATGACGTCGGGGGATTGGCGGAAGACGCTGAGGAGGGCCTCGTTAAAGGAGTGTGCGTCTTCGAAGATTTCGCGTTGGTCGATGATGCTGTTGCGGTGCCGGTGGAGGTATTCGATGGGATCTTCGAGGCAGATGACGTGGGCATTGCGATGTTCGTTGATGTAATCGATCATCGCGGCGAGGGTGGTGGATTTGCCACTGCCTGCGGATCCGGTGACGAGGAAGAGGCCGTGGGGTTGGAGGGCGAAGTTGCGGACGATGTTGGGGAGGCCGAGAGCGGAGAAGGAGGGGATGGAGGAGGGGATGCAGCGGGCAGCCATGGCGAGGGAGTCGCGCTGGTAATAGATGTTGAACCGGAAGCGGGACAGCCCCTCGAACCCCCGGGAGAGGTCGATGCTACGGCGTTCCCGAAGTTGTTTGGCCTGGGTTTCGTTGAGGATGGAGAGGGCGAGGCGTTCGGTATCGGCGGGGGTGAGGGAGTTTGCGGTGATGGCTTTGAGGCGGCGGTTAAGCCGCATTTGCGGGGGGGCACCGGCGGTCAGGAGCAAATCGGATGCACCGGATGACATGACATGTTTGAGGAGCTCCTCGATGGTGTCCATAATTACTTTTAAAGGTTTGGCGGTTTAAACTGATCGCTATGAGGATAGAGAAGGGAGTGTTTTTTCACAAGTGATAAGTGGGATTGTGCGATAAAGAACTTGCGTGGAAGGGCGGGAAGCTCTAGGTTATCGGGCAACAGATTTATGAAGGCGTATACGATCATCCGGACGACGATTTGCGAAGACTCCTGAGGGGGACTTCCAGCGGATGATGCTGCTCATTGGCCCCTCTTTCCCGGAGGGGTTTTTTTGTCTAACAACATCAGGATAGAAACATGAAAGAAATCGGACTTGGTTTGCTGGGATTTGGCACGGTGGGAGCGGGGGTGGTGGAAGGGTTGCAACGGAACGGGGATTTGATCGCGGACCGGGCGGGGGTGAAGCTTTCGTTGCGGAAGATTGCGGACCTCGACCTTGATCGTGACCGGGGGGTGACGGTGGAGCCGGGGGTGTTGACGCGGGATGGCAAGGCGTTGATACATGATCCTTCGATCGATCTGGTGATCGAGCTGATCGGAGGGGTGGGGATCGCGCGGGAGTTTGTGACCGAGGCGTTGAGACTGGGCAAGCCGGTGGTGACGGCGAACAAAAAGCTGTTGGCCGAGCACGGAGCGGAGTTGTTTGCGCTGGCCGACGAGAAGAAGGTGGATTTACGGTTCGAAGCGAGCGTGGGCGGAGGTATACCGATCATTCAGGCGTTGCGGGAGGGATTGATTGCCAATCACATTCCGAATGCCTACGGGATCTTGAACGGGACGTGCAATTACATCCTCAGCCGGATGGAGGCGGAGGGACGGGCGTTTGATGAGGTGTTGCGGGATGCGCAGGAACTCGGGTTTGCGGAGGCGGAGCCGAGTCTGGACATCGACGGGCACGACACGGCGCACAAGGCGGCATTGTTGGCGTCTTTGGCTTATGGGTTTCCCTTTCCGTTGGGTTCGATGCATGTGGAAGGGATCCGGGGAATTGCCCGGGAGGATATCGAGAATGCGGGTGAGCTTGGTTTCCGGATCAAGCTGTTGGCGGTGTTGAAGAAGCACATGGGGAAGGTAAGTGTACGGGTGCATCCGGCGCTGGTGCCGGTGGATCACATGCTGGCTTCGGTGAGCGGGGTGTTTAATGCGGTGATGGTGTCGGGGGACGTGGTGGGGGATACGTTGTATTATGGGCGGGGAGCGGGGCGGTTGCCTACGGCGAGCGCGGTGTTGAGCGATGTGGTGGCGGTGGCGCGGCAATTGGCGTCGGGATCGAAGGCGCATGTGCCGGCGTTTGTGCCGGAAGGGGCCACTCCGGAGGTGGAAAGGGTGGAGGAGATCGTTTCCCGCAATTATCTTCGGTTGAGTTTGACGGACCGACCGGGAGTGATCGCGCAGGTGGCGAAGGTGTTGGGGGATCACGGAATCAGCATCGCGACGATGGTGCAGAAGTCGGAGAAGCGAGGGGAGTGGGTTCCGGTGATCATGATTACCCACGGGGCGCGGGAAGGCAGCTTGAACGATGCGCTGAAGGAATTGAATGCGCTGCCGGTGGTGGGTTCGGGCACGGTGCGGTACCGGATCGAGGATTTTGTGTAAGGGATGAAGTACGTTTTGGTCATTTTGGAGGGAGCGGCGGGGCGGGCCTGCGCGGAGCTGGAGGGGATGAGCCCGCTGGAGGTGGCGCGTTGTCCGACGGTTTCAGCCCTGGCACGGGAAGGTGGATCGGGTTGGCTGGACTGGGAGGATTTGGATGTTCCGCTGACCGCCGAGAGCGGTCTGGGGCTTTTGCTGGGACTTCCGGAAGGGGATGTGCGGTTGATCCGTCGCGGGCCAGTGGAAGCGGCGGTGGTGGAGGGGATGCGTGGCGCGGCGTTTGTGTACCGGGTGAATTTTGTAACGGTGACGGACGGGGTGGTGCAGGACAACCGGGTGGCGAACCTGAACGAGCAGGAGACCATCGCGCTTTGCGAGCGACTGAACGAACGGTTCGGAGAGGAGGGGGTGAGGTTCGCCCCATTGGGTCCGGGACGGGCCGTGGCGGCGACGGACCGGCTGCCGGATCATCCTGACGAGGGGGAGTGCCCGCGGGTGGGGATGAGGTTTCCGGAAACGGGTGGCTCGCGGGTGCATTGGATGAAAGCGGCGGGGGAGGTGTTGGAGTCGGATGCGATCAATGAGGTGCGGGTGGACCTGGGGGAGAATCCGGCGAACCGGATTTGGTTGTGGGGGGGCGGGGTGCCGTCGCCGGTGCGTCGGGCGTTTTTGGGGGCTCCGTTGCGGGCGCGGATGGTGTCGAATCATCCGTTGGGCGAGGGGTTGGCTCAGTTGTGCGGGATGGAGCACGAGCGATTGGGGGATTTATGGATGCATGTAAGCAAGCCGCTGGTGCCGGACCGGGACCGTTGGCGGTCGTTTCTTGCGGACCGGGAACTGTTGGTGGTATCGATTGAGGCTCCGCTGGAGGGATCGGGGTACGGAACGCCGCTGGATCACGGGCGATGCCTGGACCGGATCGACATCCATGTACTGCGGCCCCTGTTGGAGGCGGTGCGGACGATGAGCGATCCGGTGCGGGGGATGATCGTTTGCGCGCCGGGGGACCGGGAGCTGGACGCGGATGCGTATCCGGCGCTGCTGTGGGGGAGTGGAGCGGGGCGGGACCGGTTGACGGAATGGGACGAAAAAACTTGCCGGGGTGGCGGACTGGGAGCGATACAGCCGACCCGGGTGATTGCCCGGCTTTTAGGAGATTAAAACGTATGGCCTTGATTGTGCAGAAATATGGAGGGAGTTCGGTGGCGGATGTCGCCTGCATGCAGCGGGTGGCGCGCCGGATTCTCAAGACACGGGACGAGGGGAATCAGGTGGTGGTGGTGGTCAGCGCGATGGGGGACACGACGGACGAGCTGATTGAACTGGCCCACAAGGTGACGCCGGATCCGAACGAGCGTGAACTGGATATGCTGATGGCGAGCGGGGAGCAGATTTCGGCGTCGATCCTCGCGATGGCCCTTCATGCGATGGGTGCGGGTGCGGCAGCGATGAGCGGACCCCAGGCGGGAATCTATACCGATGAATTTCACGTGAAGGCGAAGATCAAGGAGATCCGGCCGAAGCGGGTGTTCGAGCAGTTGAAGAAGGGGCGGGTGGTGATCGTGGCGGGGTTTCAGGGATTGAATCCGAACGAGGACATCGCGACGCTGGGCCGGGGGGGGTCGGATACGACGGCGGTGGCGTTGGCGGCGGCGTTGAAAGCGGACCGTTGCCAGATCCTCAAGGATGTGGAGGGGGTGTATACCGCGAATCCGCGGGTGGTGCCGAATGCGCGGAAGCTGGATGATATTGCCTATGACGAAATGCTGGAGCTGGCGAGCGCCGGATCGGAAGTGTTGCAGTCGCGGGCGGTGGAGTTCGCGAAGAAGTTCGGGGTGGTGTTGGAAGTGATGTCGAGTTTCGAGGAAAAACCGGGAACCTTAGTTCGAGAAGAGGTAAAAAGCATGGAAGATATACTGGTACGGGGAATTGCGGCGGACAAGAATCAGGTCAAGGTGACGATCAACGATGTCCCGGACAAGCCGGGGATGGCGGCGTTGTTGTTCGGGGAGCTTGCGGCGGCGAACATCAACGTGGATATGATCATCCAGAACGTGAGTGCGCACGGGGTGACGGACATTTCGTTCACGGTGCCAGCGACGGAGGTGACGAAGACCCGGAAGACGTTGAAGGCGTTGTCGGGGCATCTCGGGGACAAGGAGGTCGCGATCGACGAGGATGTGGCGAAGGTCAGCATTGTGGGGGTGGGGATGCGGAACCATTCGGGGGTGGCGCACCGGATGTTCGAGACATTGGCCAAGCACAAGATCAACATCAGTATGATCTCGACCTCGGAGATCAAGATTTCCGTGGTGATCAAGAAGGGTCATGCCGACCAGGCGGTGAAGACCTTGCACAAGACGTTTGGGCTGGATGGGCCTGGATCCGGGACGAAGAAGAAGGTGGTCAAGAAGAAGTAAGCCGTCCGGGTGGGCCAGCGGGGCGCGATGGGAAAAGCGCCCCCGAGGGTGGTGGGGCATTCGGGTGTGACCAGAACAGGAGAGGGAATATGAAACGGATCGAAATCTATGACACGACGTTGCGCGATGGAGCGCAAGGCGAAGGCATCTCCTTTTCCGGTCCCGGGAAAATCAAGATCGCCCGGTTGCTGGATGAATTCGGGGTGGACTACATCGAAGGCGGGTACGCGGCGTCGAATCCGAAGGACATGGAGTTTTTCCATGAGATCCGGAAGCATCCGCTGAAGCATGCGAAGATCGCGGCGTTCGGGAGCACGCGCCGGGCGTTTGTGTCGGCGGCGGAGGACGGGAATACGCGAGCTTTGCTGGAGGCGGATACGCCGGTGGTGACGATTTTCGGAAAGAGCTGGAAGCTCCATGTCCGGGATGTGCTGAAGACCACGGAGGACGAGAACCGGGCGATGATCGCGGACACGGTCGCGCACTTGAAGGCGAACGGGAAGGAAGTGATTTACGACGCGGAGCATTTTTTCGACGGGTACAAGGACAGCCCGGAACATGCGGTGTCGACGTTGGTCGCGGCGGCGGAGGCGGGGGCGGACCGGATCGTGTTGTGCGACACGAACGGGGGCACCCTGTTCTATGAGGTGGAGGCGATCACGGCGGAGATGATCAAGCGGTTTGGGGACAAGGTGGGGATTCATCCCCATAACGATTCCGAGTTGGGGGTGGCGAATGCGTTGTCGGCGATCCGCGCGGGCGCGGTGCATGTGCAAGGCACGATGAACGGGTTCGGGGAGCGGTGCGGGAATGCGAACTTGTGTTCGATCATCCCGAACCTTGGATTGAAGATGGGGTACGAGGTTCTGGTGCCGGGGGCGATGGGCAAGCTGAAGAATGTGGCGGAGTTTGTGTGTGAGATGACGAATGTGCGCCCGAACACCCGGGCAGCGTTTGTGGGACAGAGTGCGTTCGCTCACAAGGCGGGGATGCATGTGGACGGGGTGAACAAGAATCCGCAGAGCTTCGAGCATATCAACCCGGAAACGGTGGGCAACGAGCGACGGATCTTGATCTCCGAGCTTTCGGGGACGAGCAATGTGTTTTTGAAGGCGGTGGAGATGGGTCTGACCCTTGACAAGAAGTCGCCGGAGGTGAAGTCAATCCTTCATGAACTGGAGGCGCTGGAGAAGAAGGGCTACGAATTCGAGGCGGCGGAAGGTTCGTTCAAGCTGCTGATTCAAAAAGTCCTGAAGGCGCACAAGCCGTTCTTCTCATTGGAGGCGTTCCGGGTGATTGTGGAGAAGCGCCATCGCGAGGAAGCGAGCATTTCCGAGGCGACGGTGAAACTTCGGATCAACGGGTCGGTTCTTCATACGGTAGGGGAAGGCGATGGGCCGGTGGATGCGCTAAACGACGCGATGCGCAAGGCGCTCTCGACGATCTATCCGAGCATTGCCGATGTGCATTTGGTCGATTACCGGGTGCGAATCCTTGATCCACAGGAGGCGACGGCGGCGAAGACGCGGGTGCTGATCGAGTCGACGGACGGGGAGCAGACGTGGGGAACGGTGGGGGTGTCGACGAACATCATCGAAGCGTCGTGGGAAGCGCTGGTGGACAGCGTGGAGTACAAGCTGTTTTTGGATGAGCAGAAGCGGGGGAAGTAGCGGGAAGGGACACGCACCCCTGTTTTTCAAGCTGCTTGATGAGGTCAAGCCGCTTCACGCGTACTCCAACTCCTCAACTTTCCGGATGCCTGGTATCTCCTCTTTGGTGAACATGTCGCGGAGGTCGCGCAGGTTTTCTTTTAAATCGTCCAAATTTTCTCCCTGCGTCCAGTGCTCAGGATAATCATTGAGATAGCCTAGATATCGCCCGTCAGATTCTTTCCAATAGGTGAAATAGATCTTCATGGTTCCTAAATACCCGTCCGACCTTTATCTGGCAATCGCCTTGTATGTTTTATGCTTTGGTTCAAGCAGGTGGATGACGTTTAGGCTGGGGAGGCGATGGCGTTGGCGAGGCGGGACCAGGCTTCGAGGGGGATGATTTCAGGGCGGGCTTCGGGGGGAATGGCGGCGGCTTGAAGAAGGGGGAGTTCGCGTCCGGCGGAGGGGGGGAAGGTGCGGAGGAGGGCTTGGATTTGTTTGCGGCGCCCGGAGAAGGCGTGTTTGGCGAGTTGCCGGAAAAGGGGTTCGTTGAGGAGGGGAAGGTTGCGGGGGGTGGGCTCGAAGACGACGATGGCGGATTGGATTTGGGGAGGTGGATAAAAGCAGGTGTTGGCGACGACTTTGTGGAGGCGAGGGGTGTAGTCGAGTTGGGACCAAAGGGAAAGGAGTCCGAAGTCGGGGGTGCCGGGAGGGGCGACGATGCGGTCGGCGACTTCACGCTGGAGGGTGATGACGATGCGGGTTGGCCGGGCGGGAGCGTGGAGGCAATCGACGAGGACGCGGGTGCCGACGCTGTAAGGGAGGTTGGCGACGAACTTGGTTAAGGAATGGTGGGTGAGGAGTTGGGGGAGGTCGAGGGAGGTGGCATCGGCTTCGATGAGGGTAAGGTTGGGGCGGTGGGCGAGGGTGGTGCGGAGGTGGGCGGCGAGGCGGCGATCTTTTTCGATGGCGACGACGTGGGCGGAACGGTCGCAGAGGGCTTGGGTAACGACGCCGAGTCCGGGTCCGACTTCGAGAACGCGGTCGTGGGGGGTGAGGTGGGCTTGGTCGAGGAGGATGTCGAGGATGTTGCGATCGATGAGGAAGTTTTGACCGAGGATGCGGCTGGGCTGGAAGCCCATGTCGCGGAGGAAGGCGCGGACTTCGGATGGTTTGGTGAGGTTCAACGCGCGGGGCGTTTCCATGGGTTGGGACGGGGGGCGAGGGTGATGGCGGTGCGAATGGCTTGGATCATGCTGGAGGGATGGGCTTGGTTTTTTCCGGCGATGGCGAAGGCGGTTCCATGATCGGGGGAGGTGCGGAGGATGGGGAGGCCGAGGGTAAGGTTGACGCCGGTGTCGAAGGCGATGAGTTTGAGGGGGGCGAGGCCTTGGTCGTGATACATGGCGAGGACGGCGGAAAATTCGCCTTGGGCGGCGCGGTGGAAGACGGTGTCGGCGGGGAGGGGGCCTTGAACGGGGAGGCCCTGGCGTTGGGCGGCGCGGACGGCGGGGGCGATGATGTCGATTTCTTCGCGGCCGATGGTGCCGGCCTCACCGGCATGGGGGTTGAGGCCGCAGATGGCGATGGGTTTCTTGCCTTTTTCGCCGAGCCAGGAAAGCGAGGTGGCGAGGAGTTGCATTTGGTTGAGGAGGAGGCGGCGGGTGAGCAGGCGGGGGACGGCGGACAAGGGATGGTGACGGGTGGCGAGGACGACGCGAAGGGGTCCGCCGAAGAGCATCATGCCGACGTTGCGGGTGCGGGTGAGGGCGGCGAGGTATTCGGTATGGCCGGGGTAGGGGATGTTGGCCTGGGTGAAGCCTTCTTTGGCGATGGGAGCGGTGACGATGCCGTGGAGGTCGCGGGCGAGGCAGGCGCGCACAGCAGCTTTGATCCAGGCGGCGGCGGCGGTGGAGGCGTCGGGGCGGATTTGCCCGGGATGGCAGGTGAGGGGTTGGTTGGGGGTGGGGTCCCACAGGGTTAGTGGCGATGGGATTGGAGGGCGGAGGGAGTCGATGGGCAGGGGGGCGGGGAGGTGAAGTTCGGCGGCAAGGCGGAGGATGGGCTGGCGCGAACCGATGAGGACGAGGCGGGCCTGGGGATGTTCAGCGGTGATGTGGGCGGCGGCTTTGAGGGCGACTTCGGGGCCGATGCCGTTGATGTCGCCGAGGCAGATCCCGATGCGGGGAGGGCGTTTCATTCGGTGAAGGGATTGGGGATGCCATCAAATACGCGGACGTAGAATTTCTGGCGGAGTCGCTCGATCCACGCTTCGTGGCGGCGGGCGATTTCCTGCTGGCGGAGGTCGGCTTCGATGTCGGCCCGGACGTCATCGAAGGATTTGACGATTTCGTCGGTGCGATCTTCGACGAGGACGATGAAGATGCCGTCGGTGGTTTCAAGGGGTTGGCTGATCTGGCCGATGGGGAGGTCGTTGACGAGGGTGCGGAGGCTGTCGAAGAGGATGGAGGGATCGATCCATCCCCAGTCGCCGCCTCGTGTGGCGGAGGGATCCTGGGAGACGTCGGCGGCGAGTTCGGCGAAGGTGGCTTCGCCTTGGGTGAAGCGGCGATGCACTTCGCGGGCTTGGTCAAGGAGATCCTGGGGGGAGGTATTTTCGGCGGACATGAAGATGAGGCGGAGGTGGGCCTGGCCGGGGGTGCGGTAGCGGTCGCGTTCGGTTTCGTAGACGCGGCGTACGTCGCGGGGGGATACGGTGGCGCGGGAGAGGACTTCGCTGCGGCGCATTTCGCCGATGATGATTTGATTGCGGATTTGGTCCTCGAAGTCGGTGAGGGTGATCTGATCTTCGGCGAGAGCCTGGAGGAACGCGGCGCGGTTGTTTTCAAAGCGGTTGTAGATGATGGCGTTGATTTCCTCCTGGATGACGCGGTCGGGCATGTTGCCTTTGAGGGAGGCGAATTCTTCTTTGATGAGGGCGTCTTCGATGAGGCGGCGGAGGCCGGTTTTGAAGACTTCGATCTGCCGGGTGGCGAGTTCGGGGCCGGAGTATTGGATGCGGAGGCGTTCCTGGTCGATACGGGTGATGGCGTCCACTTCGCCGATGGTGATGACCTGATTGTTGACGGTGGCAGCGAAGCCGTCGATGGGGAGGTTGAAGCGGCGAGGCTGGGCCTCGACGGAGGTGGAGGCGAGAGCAAGGAAAAGGAAAATGGGGAGAAAAGGTTTCATTACGAGCCCGATAGGATGTCATGAGCGGGTTTGCGGATCAATGTTTTCCGGCATGGGGTTGCCGGCGGTGGTGAAGGGCCTCGGTTTTGTGCAATGTGACTAGATTGCGGGGTCGCGGAGCTCCGCCCTCCAGCTTCG
>DAOLCW010000076.1:0-13807 GCA_035327665.1 Kiritimatiellia bacterium | reverse complement strand
AAGCCGCCGCACTCCATAAGAGCCGCTGCCGCAGCTCAAAAGGCCAAACTCCAGGGACGCGCTCCCGCGCGTCCTCAAGCAGGACGATCAAAGCCCGACAGCGCTCGATGCCGAAATGTTTTGAGTCATGGCATTCCTTGCAAAAAGCCCTTGTTTGACAGCTTGATATTTGACAAATTATCTGACATATTACTTGTGTCATGAAAACCAATGTCAGCACCTTGTTAAGGGAATTCCCTCGAGTCCGGCGAGCGGCCTTGTCGGGCGAAGAGGTATTGATTCAAACCCGTGAGGGTACCCTTCGCTTGTCAGCCTACAATCCTCCTCGGGCATCCATTTTGGGTCGATGCCGGGATGTGATCGTTCACACCGATGACGACATCGATGGACCAACCACCGAGCCAAGCGAGTGGGAATCACGGGAGTGAGCCTTCTTCTCGACACTCACGCCGTGTTATGGACGCTTTGCGACGATCCACGCCTGGGAAAGAATGCCCGGAAAATCCTTAAGGCCTCTACAGAAAAGGATTTGTTCATCAGTGACATGTCCCTTTTAGAAATCGCCCTTTTAGCTGACCGTGGTCGCATTACCCTCTCGGGAACATTGCAGGCCTTACTCGGTGAGATCGCTTCCGCTTGTCGCGTACTCCCCATCAATCCCGCTATTGCGGCAAAAGCAATCTCGTTGAAGCTCAATCAGTCCGATCCGTTTGATCGTGTCATCGCCGCCACCGCATGGCATCACGACCTGATCCTTGTCACCCGGGATGCGCGACTCACTGAATGCCGGGAAATTAAAACGCGATGGTAACGTTCATCACCCGGCAACCAAATTCAACATGCGGCCGGGGACGTAGATAATCTTGCGGATCGTCTTGCCTTCGAGCTGGGCTTGAACGGAGGGTAGGGCCCGGGCCGCCGCCTCGGCTTCGGCCTCGGTCGCGGCCTTGGAGACGGTGATGGTGCCGCGCATCTTCCCGCTGACCTGAACCGGCAGTTCGACGGTGTCCTCGACGAGTTTGGCCGGGTCGTAGGCGGGCCACGGTTCATAGGCGAGGGAGCTGGCCCCGCCGAGGCGTTGCCACAATTCTTCAGCCAAATGCGGGGCGAACGGGCTGAGCATCAAGACCAACGGCTTGAGCACGGCCACCGGACGAACCGTCCACTTGGTGGCTTCATTGACCAGCTCCATCATCGCGGAGATCGCGGTATTGAACCGCATCGCTTCGATGTCCTCGGTGACTTTGCGCAGGGTCTGGTGAAGCAGTTTGTCCTGGGCGGGGTCGGGGGGAACGTCGGCGACGGGGGCGGCAAGGGCGTCGAGATCTTCATCGACGACGAGCCGCCACACCCGGTTGAGGAAGCGATGCACGCCCTCCACCCCGCGGGTGCTCCACGGCTTGACCTGCTCGAGCGGGCCCATGAACATTTCGTAAAGGCGGAGGGAGTCGGCCCCGTAGGCGGAGATCACGGTGTCGGGATTGATGACATTGCCCCGGCTCTTGCTCATCTTGTGGGCCCGGGCGGCGATGCGGATGGAGGCATTCTCTTTCCACACAAATCCATCGCCGCGCTTTTCAACCTCGCCCTCCCCCAACTTGCGGGGGGTCAAGGCGGCTCCGGTTGCCTTGAGCTGGCCGTTGTCGTCGACGTGCTCGGCGGAGACGGGCTCGCCCTGTTCGTTGAGGTAGAGGGTGTATTCGATCTCCCCGAGGATCATGCCCTGGTTGACGAGTTTGCGGAACGGTTCAGGGGTGGAGACGACTCCGCAGTCGTAGAGGACCTTGTGCCAAAACCGGGCGTAGAGCAGATGGAGCACGGCGTGCTCGGCCCCGCCGACGTAGAGGTCGATCGGCATCCAGTACGTTTCCTTGGCGGGATCGACGAGGGCCTGGTCGTTGCGGGGGTCGATAAACCGGAGGAAGTACCAGCAGGATCCGGCCCACTGGGGCATGGTGTTGGTTTCGCGCACCGCAGGCTTGCCGGTCTCGGGATCGGTGGTGTTCAGCCATTCGGAAACGGTGGCGAGGGGGCTATCCCCGCTGCCGCTGGGCTTGTAGGAGGCGACATCGGGGAGGGTGAGGGGAAGCTCATCCTCGCCGAGAGGTTTGGCCACGCCATCGACAAACCGGATGGGAAAAGGTTCACCCCAGTAGCGCTGGCGGGAGAACAACCAGTCGCGGAGCTTGTAGTTGACCTTGGCCTCGCCATGGCCCCCGGCCATCAGCCAGTCCGTGATGCTCTTCTTGGCCGAGGCGACATCGAGTCCGTCGATGGAGACGCGATCACTGGAGGAGTTGACGAGGGTTCCATCGCCGGTGTGGGCGGCGGTGGCAACGTCGCCTCCGGAGATGACTTCGACGATGGGCAGCTTGAATTGCCTGGCGAAGGCGTAGTCGCGCTCGTCATGAGCGGGCACGGCCATGATTGCCCCGGTGCCGTAGCCCCAGAGAACGTAATCGGCCACCCACACCGGGATCTCCTTGCCGTTGACCGGATTGACCGCGAACGCCCCGGTGGGAACCCCGGTCTTGACCTTCTGCAACTCGGTGCGCTCGAGGTCGCTCTTGCGGGCGGCGTTTTCACGGTACGCAAGCACCTCCGCCTTCTGCTCCGGGGTCGCGATGGCCTCGACCAGCGGATGCTCGGGGGCAAGGACCATATAGGTCGCCCCGAACAAGGTATCGGGCCGCGTCGTGAACACCCGGATGACTTCACCGGGATGACCGGCGACGGCAAAATCGACCTCGGCCCCTTCGGAGCGGCCAATCCAATTGCGCTGCATGTCCTTGATGCTTTCCGGCCAGTCGAGGTCGTCGAGGTCATTCAGCAACCGGTCCGCATACTCGGTGATCTTGAGCACCCATTGGCGCATCGGTTTGCGGATGACGGGATGGCCGCCCCGCTCGCTCTTGCCCTGAATCACTTCCTCGTTGGCAAGCACCGTCCCCAGTTCGGGGCACCAGTTCACCGGGATTTCCGCCTCGTAGGCGAGGCCGCGCTTGAACAACTGGAGAAAAATCCACTGGGTCCACCGATAGTACTCCGGATCGGTAGTGGAGATTTCCCGGCTCCAGTCGTAGGAAAAGCCAATCGACTTCAACTGGGCCCGGAAGGTGTTGATGTTCTTTTCGGTGGTGGTCCGGGGATGGGTGCCGGTCTTCAGCGCGTATTGCTCGGCGGGAAGACCAAACGCATCCCACCCCATGGGATGAAGAACGTTGAACCCGGCCATCCGCTTGTAACGGCAGACAATGTCGGTCGCCGTGTAGCCTTCGGGATGGCCGACATGCAGGCCCTCCCCGCTCGGGTAGGGGAACATGTCGAGGGCGTAGAATTTAGGGCGTGTGGGATCGGGCTCGTCGGGGGTGCGAAACGTCTGGCCCTCGTCCCAGTACGCTTGCCATTTTGCTTCGATCTCGGAAAACGGGTATTTGGCCATGATGGAATCCTGTCGATTTCGTTAAAGCCGGGCAGTCTGCGCGACTTTCACATGAAACTCAAGACCGGGACACACCCCACCCATGTCCCGTCGATGCCGACGGGAAGGATGGAGGAGCCTTCACCTCCGGCGCGTCCCGCCGGAAGCTCAATGCCGCAACAGGAAGAGCGGGCCGGTTTAGTACCGGTCGCGGGAACGGGATCCGCCGCGGTCGCCACGGTCGCCGCGATAGCCACCGCCACCGCCACCATACCCGCCGCCACCACCGCCATACCCGCCACCGCCACCGCCAAAGCCGCCTTCGCGACGGCGGGGAGGACGATCTTCGCGGGCTTGCGCCTCGTTGACCCGGATGCTGCGTCCAAGCAGATCCTGATCGTTCAAGGCCGCAATGGCTGCGCGGGCTTCGTCAGCATTCGCCATTTCCACGAAGCCGAAGCCCCGGGATTTTCCGGTCATTTTATCGATGATCACACTGGCTGACGTAACTACACCATGCGCCTCGAAGGCCTGTCGAAGTTCCACATCGGTCACTCCGTAGGCAAGATTCCCAACAAAGATATTCACACGCTTCTTCCTTTATCTGTCGCCGAACCAACTGAACCATAACCTCGAAGAGCCAGCGACACCCCGCTCAACAAGGTCATGGGCATAAGCATAGATAGGCGATCCGCAAGAATGCAAGGATGATCGCCCCGGAATTTTGGTTCGGATTGGATGAGGCTGGGCCCCCATGCGAACCATTTGATTCTTGTCCCCGCTATCCGTACAGTGGGCGGGATGACGACAGGATCTTCCAACCGGGCAATTCGGGTCCGAGGTTTCGTGTGAACGAAATCGCCTTGATGCTTATGTTGATCACCGGTGGTTTGGCCCTGCTCTATGTGGGGGCAAACGGTCTGGTTTCCGGCAGCGCCTCGCTCGCCTTGCGAATGAGGATCAGCCCCCTCGTGGTCGGCCTTACCATTGTGTCCTTCGGAACCAGCGCCCCCGAGCTGTTGGTCAGCTTGAGCGCCAACCTGAAGAATCAAGGCGGCGTGGCGGTCGGGAACGTGATTGGATCGAACATCTTCAACATCGCCCTCATTCTCGGCCTCTGTTCGGTGATCCGCCCGATCCAAATTGAATCGCGATTGATCCGCCAGGACATTCCCGTGCTGTTCGGAGCAACTGCGTTGTTTTACTTTGCCCTCAACGACCGCATGTTCACCCGGACCGAGGGCGCGGTGCTCTTCGGCGCAATTCTCGCCTACACCATCATCACCGTGCGCCTTGCCCTCCAACACCAGCACGACGATGTAGCAGCCCGCGAATTCGAGCAGGAACTGAAACCGCACACCACACCGTTGTGGCGGGATATCGCATGGATCGTGGGAGGACTCGTCCTTCTCGTGTTCGGATCGGATCTGTTGGTCGAAGGAGCGACCCGCCTCGCCCTCCGGCTCGGAATCAGCGAAGTCGTGGTAGCGCTCACCGTGGTCGCCGGCGGCACCGGGCTTCCCGAACTGGCAACCTCGCTGGTCGCCGCGCTCAAAAAGGAATCCGACATCGCGGTCGGAAACATCGTGGGATCGAACATCTTCAACACCCTCTGCATTCCCGGCCTGACCGCCCTCATCATGCCGTTAAGCGCGCCCGGCATTCACCCGGTAAACCTGTGGTTTATGGTCCTCGCCACCCTGATCCTTCTCCCTCTCATGCTGAGTGGAAAACAAATTTCCCGGTTCGAGGGCTCCTTGCTCGTCGGGATGTACGCGGGTTTCCTCGTCATTCAAATCCAGATGGCGTAGGCGGAAGATCCGCTTCGATTCCATCGAGCCAGATCCCGATCATCGCTTCGCGCAAGGCCTCCAACGCATTCCACCCTTCCTGCTCCACGGTAGGCTGGCCGAGATCGTGGGCCGCCTCGACCGCATCAAGAAACCCCGCCTGAGCTTCCGCACGGACCCGGAACCGCGTCCAACCCGCTTCGGCTTGATCCAGCCTCCGCAACGCTGCCCGCTTCGAGGCCCGCCACCGAATCCCTGAACGGGAAGCCTCGCCAACAATCATCTTCAACACATCCAAAAATGGTTCAACCGCCTCCGCCAGTTCGGGACCGCCCGCAATGGCTTCCGCCTGCAAGCGGGCCGTCAACCAGCCCGCCCATTCCCGGATCCAAACCTCCTCGCGACGCTCGATCATGTCAGCGAGTGACGCCGGAAGCGAAACGTCCTTCTCCGGGGCCGCCAACCCGGCGAGAGACTGAATCTCCAGCAACCCCTCGACCCGGCGAATGCGGTCGCGCCCACTCGCTTGTAGAGGCAGGATCCGGTCACGCTGGCGGGCCAGCCACAGATCAAAGGATCGCCGGACTTCGGTGCCATCGATCCACCCCGCTCCGGTCAACCCGGCCAGGAAGGCTTCATCGACCCCTCCGCTCCCCGCCTCGGCGATGACCCTCGATAATCCGGATGGCCCTGCCTCCGCGTGGATCCATGCGACCATCGCCCCCGCCCATGCCCGCCGCTCTTCATTCAAAGCCGACCGATCCTCCCACTCCAAAATTTCGGTAAGGTAAAATCCGCGCCCCCCCTCCCATACTTCGGCCACCCGGGCCACCGCATCCTGCCGCGATTCGGGAAATAGTACCTGCGACACCCCCGAAATCAGCCATCCCGGCAACGTCACCGGCTCACCGAGCCCACCTTCCGCCATCGCCAGCCTCACCGCCAACAACTCGACCATCGCCTCGCGCAGGGCCTGAGCGGAAACCCGGCCGGGATGAATCACCCAGAGTCTCTGCATCAACCGGTCCCCCTCCACCGACTGCTCCATCATCACCCGCCCGGCCGGATAAGCGACATCCTCACGGGCCGTCCACCGGATCGGTTCCCGTGGCGACACCTCCACCGGTCGCCCCGTCCGATCCTCGAACCGCTGGATCAGCTCCTCCGCCCACCGCCCGAGAATCATCGCGTCGGCAGGAAAAAAGTTTTGCAGCAGCAACCTCCGCGTCGACGTGAAATGAACCGGCGCCACCTCCCCGTCACCCCCGGGAGTGTCACCGTTTCCATCGAGCGCACCGCCCTCCGCAGGTTCCCCCGGAAGAGGTTCGAGCAAATCCATCGCAAAATCATCGTAGGCCTCAAGCGCCACCGGTCCACACCCTGCGAACATCAAACTTACCGCCAGTCGAAGCCCGGCCTTCACGCCGGGGCTCCCCCCCGAGTCCGCTCGAGGATCAATGTGACCGGACCGTCATTGACCAACGCCACCTTCATATCCGCCGCAAACTCTCCCGTCTGCACCGGAACCCCCAGCCTTCGCAACGCCTCGACATACCCCTGATAACCCGCCCGGCCCTCCTCGGGAGGCGCGGCATCGATGAAGCTCGGGCGGTTTCCTTTCCGGCAATCCCCATACAACGTGAACTGGCTTACCACCAGCGCCGCACCCCCCGCAACTTCGCCCAGGGAGAGGTTCATCTTGCCCTCCTCATCGGAAAAAATCCGCAACCCCGCCGTCTTCCGGGCCAGCCATTCCGCTTCCGCCTCCGTATCCCCGTGTCCCACCCCGCACAACACCAGCAGCCCGGGACCAATGCGCGAACGTTCCACCCCATCCACCGTCACCGACGCGGAACGCACTCGCTGAACCACCAGGCGCATCGGGCGGGAACCCCCGACTAACTTTCGATCCGGGCCACCCGCAGCGAAGGCAGGCGATTCAACACCGCGGCAATCTCATACCGCCGCGGACGCGCAAGATCGTGATGCAAATCCGTCGACAAACACGACAAGCCCTGGGTGCTCAAATCCCGGTCGATCAAATCCATCAACTCGCGAATCGGCCGGGGCTCATCGAGGTAATGATGACGCCCGTATTCCAGAATCAACCCGATCGTGCCCACCTGCGAATCGTCCCCGACCTGCACGATCTGCTCGAGATCAAGCTCGTGCTTTCCAAACTGCAACCGCCGCGACGCCGTGGTCCGGATCACGCAGTCATCCCGCCCCGAACTTGCGTCGATGCTGCTCGGTATCAACCACCGTGACCGCTCGGTAAACGCGAGCAGGCTCGGGCCCTCAGCTTGGGGCGAGGCCGCGATCCCCGCCGCCTTCGCCTTTTCGGTAATGTCGGTAATCCGGAAATCCTGAAGACACAGAATCGTATCCGCCACCGGAATAAACTCCGCAATGCAGGCATTTCCCGCCACCACGATGGATAGACCCAGCTCGTCGCACATCCGCCGCGCCCACTGGGCCATCGGCACCGTCGACCACGACGCCTGCCCCGCGAGGTCCAGCAACCGCCGGTCCTGGGCCAAAAATCCCGGATACGAATCCTGCTCGTCGAACAACAACGCCCGCGCTCCCAACTCCATCGCCTCCACCGTCGACGCGGCCTGGGCAAGGCAGGCATCCGCGTGGCTCGACGTGTACGCCTCCGGATGCGCCCCCGCATCCTGCAAGAACGGCCGCACATCCACTTGCTGTACGCTCCGCCCCCGGTCCGCCGCGATATACACCGCGTCCGGCATCGTCACGATGTACTCGCGTCCATCCCCCGGAATGTGGTTGTACACCCCGGCCCCCAGCGCCCGCATCAGCTCATTCCGGCCCGACGTGTCATCGCCGAGAATCAACGTGATGCCATTGTGAACCCCCAGCCCCCGGATCGAACCCGCGTTCGGCACCTCCATATCGATCACCAGCGACGGATCAATCTCCAACGGCCGGTCAAAATCGTAATCCGGCAAATCCGTACCCCCCGCCCGCCGGACCAGCGCCCCCTCCGCCGCAAACGCGATCAACCCCCGCGTCGGCAACTGCGCACGGATGCGGTCCGCATCTTCCATCAGCCCCACGAACGCATCCACCGCCACCGGATCCAAATTGCAGTAAAGCAGCGCATTGTTCACCAGCTCCGGCATGTCCGCAAAAAACGCATCGATGCAGCCCTCGCTCGCCACCCGGCCCCGGCGGATCGGAAACCGCACCTGCAGCCGAACCTCGATCATCTCCTCCGAGACCGTCAGCAGCGACCGCGGAAGAATCTTCTGCCCCGGACGCGGCATGTCGATCCGGCGGTACGCCACCCCCTCCGCATTAAACCGCATCATCGATTCAAGGTAGTCCGACAACTTCCGCGCCAGCAGATCCTCCAGCCCCGTACGGCGAATCGGCGTACTGAACGTGTGGGCGGGAAACCCTGCAATCGCCTGCGAAACCCGAAGGGTCAGCACCACCCGGTCATCCTCCGGCGTCTGCGGAACCTGACTGATCCTCACCACAAACCGGGTGAAATCGTAGTCCCCGATCAACCGGCTGTACTCCGAGAAATCCTTCCCGTCGATGTCCCGGAGGACGTTATAAAATTCCAATTTATCTTTCATGCTCTCCCCCCGTGTTAGGGTTAGGGTTGGCTGCCCACCGCCACCACCACGCTTTGCTCGTCCGGTTCCCACCGGCTCAATCGCGCCAGCAGCGCCTGTTCCTGACTCATTCCGCTAAAAAATGCTGCCACCTGCCCGACCACACGGCCTTGCAGCGGGCCCGGGGCCGGCAACTGCCCGAGCCGGGCCGCCCGGGGGGTAAACACAAAACCGCCCCCCGGAACAATCGCCCCCGTCCCGATCACTTCATACGTTAACGAAGCCGGACCCAACCGGCCCTTCAGCCACACCCGCACCTTCTCCCCCTCCAGCGCGACCCTCACCTCCTGCGCCTGCACCGACAACCCGCCCGGACCCCCCGGCTGATTCGCCAACACCGCCCCGAGGTAGCCATTGATCTCCGCCTCCGAAATCTGCGCTTGGCGGAACTCCCCCCGCACCGCCGCCGTGCGAAGCCCCGCAAGCTTCTGACGAAGCGCCATCGCATCCTGTTCCCCCCCCGCCACCCCCGGCGCCCCCGTCGGAATCAGCAGCGCCGCCAGCAGGGCCAACAGGCACACGAACAACACCCCCCGGATCAAACGCCCCGGACCCGCAACCCCACGATCCGAACCACCCGAACCCGCCCTCACCGACCCTTCGTTCATCTCCAGCTTTGCCCCGCAGCTCCCGCAGAACAAACGTCCCAGCGGATTCTCCGCCCCACACTGTTTACAAACGACAATCGGTGACATGTAAAAATCTCCTGCCTACGCGGCCGCAGTCGCCGCTTTCTTCGCCGGGGCCTTTGGTTTCGACTCCGGCTTCGCCGAACCCGTCTTCTCTCCTGAAGATGACGTCGAAGAAGACGTCTCCGCCGTCGCCGCCTTCTTGTACCCTTCGCTCCGGTAATCCGTAATGTAGAAGCCCGACCCCTTGAACAACAGACCCGCTCCCGTCCCGATCTTCCGGCGGATCTTCGACCGGCACTTCGGGCACCGGCTCAGCGGCGCCGCCGAGATGCTTTGGAACGTCTCGAACTCGTGCGCGCACTTCAAACATTCATATTCGTAAGTTGGCATGGAAAATCACCCTCCGTGAACGATAAGCCGTCCAGTATAGAAGCCCCCCACCCAACTGTCAAACGCCACCCACGCCTTCGCTCCCCCTCCCCCTGCCCCCGCACAGCTTCCGCAATTCCTCCGGAACCAACACCTTCACCGAAGCAGGCACCCGCAACCCAAACTCCCCGATTCGACCCGCCAAATACGCCCGGTCCACCACATGCCCCGCCGCATAAATCGACTGGAGATCGTCCAGATCCTTCGCCCTCACCTCCGATCCTTGCAACGCATAAAGCTTCGATACAATCACATCCTCCAACCGCAACACCGGAACCGGCCCGAAACCGAAATCCACCAGATTCCCCTCCGCCCGCACAATCGCCGTCCCCGTCCACGGCAAGCTCGGCAGCAACAAATCCAATCCCGGCTCATCCTTCCCTCCCTTCACCCTTCCCACCAGCATCACCGGTTTTGTTCGCCGCGACTTGATCGCGAAGAGCGGCCCCCCCCTCAAAACCCCCGCCTCCAACCCCAGACCCCGCAAGATCTCCGATCCTGTCCGCGCCGCATCCTCCTGCCGAGCCGTCGCCAGCGCCAGATCCACATCCATCGTCAACCTTGGCTCCGCCCGGTACAGATCCGCCGCCAGCCCGCCCGCCAACGCAAACGCAATCCGCCGTCGCCGCAGCTCCACCACCGCCGCCTCAAACAATTCCCTAAGCGACACCGCCCGCCCTCCTCGCCCGTCCCGTCAACTCCATCCCCTCCTCCAAAAACCTCAACACCTGCTTCGCCCGCTCGTTCCGCGCCTCGAGTCCCGCCCCGCACCACGACCGGTCCGCCGCCTCGAACATCTCGCTCATCGCCACCCATGCCGGATGGTCCGCACACTTCGCGATCCTCATCCGATACCCCGACCTCCCGCACACCACCAACCCCTCCTCCTCCAGCGCCTCCACCACCCGTTCCGCCGAATGCGGATGAATCCCCGCCACCCACGCCAACATCCTCAACCCCACCGGACGGTTCTGGTAATGCAACGCCCGCAAAACTTCCGTCCGCGCCGGAGAGCTAAACATGGAACCCAACCAACTCATGTATAATACGTACAATTATTTAGACATTATTTCAAGCCCCCTTTTCCATCCATCCGACGACGCCACTCCCCCGCACGCCGCCCTTTTTCATCGCCCCCCGCCCTCCCACCCGGTAAAAATCCCCCCCATGTTCGATCTATCCGCCTACCTCACCGAAACCTCCGAAGCCGTCAATCGCCGCCTCGACCACCACCTCCCTCCTCCCACTGAGCCCCCCTCCATCCTCCACGAAGCCATGCGCTACAGCGTCTTCGCCGGCGGCAAACGCCTTCGTCCCGCCCTCTGCATCGCCGCCGCCCAAGCCGTCGGCGGCACTCCCCGCCACGCCCTCGGCCCCGCCGCCGCCCTCGAACTCCTCCACACCTACACCCTCATCCACGACGACCTCCCCGCCATGGACAACGACGCCCTCCGCCGCGGCCGGCCCACCTGCCACATCGCCTTCGGCGAAGCCAACGCCATCCTCGCCGGCGACGCCCTCCTCACCCTCGCCTTCCAAGTCCTCGCCACCCCCGACCCCGACCTCGCCTGCTCCCCCCACCTCCTCGTCCTCGAACTCGCCCAAGCCGGCGGCAGCCGCGGCGTCATCGCCGGCCAGGTCGAAGATCTCGCCCACGAAGGCAAACCCCTTTCCGAGGCCATGCTCCGCTTCATCCACCGCCACAAAACCGGCGATCTAATCCGCGCCTCCGTCCGCATGGGCGCCCTCGCCGCTGGCGCCGGCGAAGCCGCCCTCCACGCCCTCGCCGCCTACGCCGACGACATCGGCCTCGCCTTCCAAGTCGCCGACGACCTCCTCAACGCCACCTCCACCCCCGACAAGTTGGGCAAAGCCACCGGCTCCGATCACCAACGCGGCAAGCAGACCTTCGTCGCCCTCTACGGCATCGACGGCGCCCGCGCCCACGCCGACCGCCTCAAAGCCTCCGCCCTCTCCCACCTCCATTCCCTTCCCGGAACCCTCGACCCCCTCCGCGCCCTCGCCGCCTACGTCGTCGAACGCACCCAGTAACCCTCCCTCCTCCTCTTAATCGTAATCTTACTCTTACTCTTAATCCCCTCCCCCCACTCATCCATCGCCATTCCCCAACCGCCCCCCTTTCCAAACCTTGGAAAACCGCCCTCCTTCCCTTTCCAAACCTTGGAAAAATCAGCTCCATTTTTTCCAAGGTTTGGAAACCAAAACACCCCTCATTTCCAAGGTTTGGAAACGCACCGCAATGCGCCCCCAAACATTCCCCATCAAACCTTCTTGAAGCCGACGCGGGAGGAAGGCTAGCTTTGCCGGATTCCCGGGAGGAGGAATGAATCCTTTTGTCCGGTCCAGCGTCCAACCCCTCAGATCCATCCGGCCCCACGCCGAACCCTGCCAAAGGAATGTCTTTATGCCCTCCATACTAATCTTCGCCCCGCTGCCCCTCGCCAACCTTTCCTACGCCTTCCAATCCGCAAACTTCTTCTCCGGCAAAATGATCGTGATCATCCTCATGGTCATGTCCGTGGTCGCCTGGACCATCATGATTGCCAAAGTCATCGAGCAACGCCGCATGCGCTTTTCCGCCAACCGCTTCCTCGACCAATACCGCCGCCAGGATTACCCCCTCGATCTCTACCTCGCCCGTCGGAGCCGCGGCAGCGATCCCGTCACCGTCGTATACAACGCCGCCTGCTCCGCCCTCGGCCTCGAACTCGAACACCGCAAAGAAGGCGGCCTCACCGACGACGAAATCCGCCCCACCCTCACCGCCCTCCAAGTCGGCGCCGTCCGCAATGCCGCCGAGCGGGAAATCGCCGAGCAAAACCTCACGCTCGAAAAATTCATGGGCTTCCTCGCCATCGCGGTAAGCGCCAGCCCCATGCTCGGGCTGCTCGGCACCGTGTGGGGCGTGCTCGAATCCTTTTCCGCCATGGGCCTCCATGGCGCCGCCAACCTCACCGAGGTCGCCCCCGGGATCGCCAGCGCCCTCATGACCACCGTGGTCGGCCTGTTCGTCGCCCTACCCTCCGCCATCGGCTACAACATCCTCGCCGGCGGCATCAAAAAAATGACCGTGGACATGGACAACTTCGCCGACGAATTCGCCTCCAGCATCCAGCGCTCCTACCTCCGCGAATAAAGGAACCCGCCATGGCCCGCCGCTCCGCGATCAAACCCCTCCAGGAAATCAACGAGATCAACATGACCCCGTTGATCGACCTCACCTTCCTGCTCCTCATCACCTTCATCATCACCATGCCCCTCCTCGAACAGGGCATTCCCATCCAGCTCCCCCGCGGCCAGGCCCAGCAAGTCGACCAAAACCAAACCCGCTCGATCACCCTCGACCGCGAAGGCAAACTCTTCCTCGACAACGTCCCCATCTCCGCCGAAGACCTCGCGGGGGAAATGACCCTGCTCGGCCAGACCCTCCCCGACACCGCCGTGCTCGTCCGCGCCGACGAAACCCTCGCCTATGGACGCGTCATGGACATCCTTCGCTTGCTAAACGACGCCCAGGTCACCCGCATGGCCCTCATCACCAACCCGGAGGAAACCCGCCGCCGATGACCACCCTCTTCCAGCGGGTCTTTAAGCGAACCCTGCTTGTTCACCTCGGTTTATTCACCGTCTTCCTCGTTTACCCGTGGCTCCCGAGGTGCTCGAAGGAAAAACCGAGAGAGCAGATCACCTTCATCGAACTCGTCGAGGTCGCCCCTCCCGCCCCCGCTCCCACCCCCGCTCCGCCTCCCCCCCGGCCTCCCCCGCCACCCCCTCCCGATCCTCCTCCCGCTCCGGTTCCCGCGCCGACACCCGAGCCCACCCCTCCCCCGCCCCCGCGTCCGCAAATCCAGGTCAACACCAACCGGA
>DAOLCW010000075.1:0-13855 GCA_035327665.1 Kiritimatiellia bacterium | reverse complement strand
CTTGTCCGCCGTCTTGTCCGCCATAGCCTTGGCGGCGGCGGAAGCCTTGGCGAAGGTGGAAGCGAAGCGGGTGGTGGAAGATTGTTTTACCACGGAGAGCACGGAGGACACGGAAAGGGGAAAACATGAAGAGACGATGGATGAACATGAGTGGTTTGGCTTTGGCGCTGGTGGTTTGCGTTGGCTGTTCCGACCTCTCAAGCTCTTGGTACAATAAGGCTTCAAGCGAAAAACAGAAAAAAGAAGAGTACATTCAATCCATGGAAGCTTTCGGCATTGACCCGCGCGAGGCCCGAGCCGATTATGAGCGCGAAATCATGATTCGTAAGACCGAGGGCCGAGAATATTGAATACGCAATCCTTGTTGACTTCGCCAAAGAAATTTTTACCGTAAACAGATGGGATGCATGCTGAACCTAGGCAACCTCAACCCTTCAAAACCTCATGCAACCCAATGGACGACAGCCGTCTTGGTAAGGGGGAAATCCTCATCCCGTACCCCGTATCTCGTATCCCGTAACCCGTAACCCGAATCCCATGAAACCAGCCGTTACTGTTGTCACCAGTACCTACAACCGGGCCGACATCGTCCGGGTCGCCATCGAATCCGTGCTCCGGCAGGACTTTGAGGATTGGGAAATGTGTGTGGTCGGCGATTGTACACCGGATGACACCGCAGGTACGGTGGCCTCCTACAACGATCCCCGCTTGAAGTATTTCAACCTTCCTGAAAAGTCCCCGCCGGGCAGTCACGGGGCGATCGCAAAGAACCACGCGATCTTTAAGATGTCTGAGGCCCCGTTGATCGCTTATTTGGATGATGATGATTTTTACCGGCCGAACTATCTCCGCACCATGGTTGGCTATCTTCAGGCGACCCCGGCCGCGGATATGGTCTATTGCCGTTGCGCTTACCTGGATAAAAAGACGGGTCGCCGGGTGTGGGGGAATCCGTTTCAGTGCTGGATGCACGGATATTCCTACGAAAAGCTGAAGCGGTATAACTTCATCGATACCGATTGTGTCGTCCACAAGCGAGCGATCCTCGACGATGTCGGCGGGTGGGATCCTGCGTATTACTTTGATGACTACGAATTGTGGCTCCGCATCGGAGCGAAGTACAACATCCATTATCTAAATCAAGTTCTGGCGGAGAAATACGTCGATGAGCCGCCCTTCCTGGTCCGTGCGTTTACCAAAGGGTGGAAAATTCTCCGCCATGGACGGACAAATCCGCTGGAGTAGCGGGATGCGGGATACGGGAAGCGGGAAAATTCTGTGTAAATAATTCTGTCCCTCTCCGTGACCTCCGTGTACTCCGTGGTGAAATTACTCCCTTCCTCAATCAAATCCCTGTATCCAGGCTGTCCTTGGAGCATCATTCCCTCTTTTCGACTTTTCCATGAAATTATCTCGATTTGAATGCGGGGCTCTATCGGCCTTGGTCGTACTTGCCTTGATTAACGCGCTTCTCTTGTTCGTTCACAGGGTGATGACCAATGGGGACAATCTTGATTATCTTTTCATTGCCTCGAGGGTTTTGGAGGGGCATTGGGCGGAGCCGTTTGGCTGGCGCTTCCCGGTGGGGTATCCCTATCTCCTCGCTGCATTTGCCGGTCTAGGCGGAATCTCTCTGGCAAGCGACCCCTTTACGCTTTCCTCGCCGGGAATGTATGCGATGAAGGGGTTGGGTATGACCATGATCCCGGTGGTTGTTGTCACGTTGTGGGGATGGATTCTGTTCGTTTCCGGTCGTCGATATCTGGCCTTTGGGTTGACCGCGGTCGTTGTGACCAGTCAGCATCTAGCCCCCCTTTATTCTATAGTCGGCACCGAGCCCTACTTCATTGCATTAATGTGGCTGGCGTTGCTGGGGTGGGAGCATCTTCTACGGTCGGAACCCAGAGCTGGCCCGGGGATGTGGTCTCTGGCTTTATTTGCAACGTTTTTCGCCCTGTTGTTTCGTCAGATTGCCCTGGCGATCCCCTTGGGGGTGATCTTCTATTCGGTCTCCTTGGGTCCTCGTCGTGCATGGCTAACCGCCCGTCGCCCTTTGCTGGCCGGGATGGTCCTGCTCGGCATGGGTCTTGCGATGATGGCGTTGGCCAATCCAACCCATCTGGCACAATTGGCGCAGTCGGGGGGGGAGCCCACTTCTGGGCTTGACCTCCGAGGGAAACTGGATCTGGTGGGGGGCAATCTACTCGCCTATCGATTAACGCTGTTCGATCTCTTGCTCCCCAAGCTGATCGGAAGTCGAGGGCTCTTGGGCTTAATGCATGCATCCTGGTTGACGCTTCCCTTGGTGTTGCTGCTTATGGCGACTGTCGCCATTGGCCTGATCGATGCATTGATCAGGCGGCAACGGAGTGGCGTGACGGCGTGGTGTGTTCTAGTCATGCTGGGCATCATCCTGATCTGGCCCTATCGGGACGTTCGCTTTTTCCTTCCGCTTGTGCCGGCATTCTGGTTCTTTACGTGTCGGGGCGTTGAAGTTGCAATGGCTTGGAATGATCGATTTCGGGTGGCCTCCCGGGGTATTATCCAAGGTCTTCTCCTCGTCTTTCTCGGATGGAACATCATGATCAACGGGTATGCGGGAACAAAAAATATCGGACGGATTCTGGAGTTGTGGGGGGAACCGGCCTGGCATCCGGCACGCTATGAAGTAACCGGAGAATTCGCATTTGCAGACCATTTAGCCTGCGGGCTGTGGCTGTTCGAATCGGCCCCATCGAATGCCGTGATTTATGCGGAGAAGCCTTTGTTCATTGCCTTGGCTTCGGGGCGTCGAACGCGTTACCTCGGCCTTGGTTTGCCCACGGAAGGGCTTGCACGATATGAGGGGACCGTGGCGGGCAGAAAAGAATTCTGGATTCTCGATGGCTTCGAGCGGTCGGCGGGCTACGGGCGGCAAAAGGACCTTATGATTGAATGGCTTCAAGGTGCTCCGGATACCTTTTCCCTTGTGTTCCAAGCACCTCATGGCGCAACGATTTACCTCCGAAGCCAAGGAGGGCGATCCCCATGACCGGGGGGATTCGTAGCAAAGGCTGGTGGAGTTAATTTTGATGGTCACGACCCTATATCAGTCCGTGATACGCAAAGGGATTTGCACTGGCTGTGGGGCGTGTATCGCCCTATCCTCAACGTCTTCGGCTCAAATGGTTGATTCGCCTCGGGGACCCCTTCCGGAGTTCGGGAACACTTCCGAGCCGGAAGCTGGACTACGTGTGTGTCCCGCAAATCGTTTATCCTACCCCCATTTGTATCGGTCCCATTACGGACACTTACCTGACCGTTGGTTGTTGGGGGAGGTCGTGGCCACTCGAACAGGATATTCCACCGATCCAGAGATCCGCCGACGCAGCGCTTCGGGGGGGATTCTTACCACGACGCTAATTTATCTTCTTGAGCAGAGGCGTGTGGATGCCGTGGTGGCAGTCCGTCAGGGGGTCCCTACTCCGGAGCGGGCGCGTGCGGTTATTTGTTCCACACGCGCAGAGATCCTTGCTTGTGCCCAATCCGTTTATGTTCCGGTTTCCTTGCTGGATATTCTACGGGAGTTTGAGCCGGGCAAACGCTATGCGATGACCTGTCTTCCTGATCAAGCGGCTGCCTTGCGGGCGCTTCAGCGGGAGGGGTTCGAACCTGCCCGCCAAGTCCACTATGTCCTGGGTCCCTACACGGGAACCGCGCTTGATCCCGGGGCGATTCCCGCGTATTTACGAAGCAAGGGGGTCAATGAGAAGGATCCGGTCACATCTCTTCAGTGGCGGGCGGGGGAGTGGCCGGGATATCTTGAAATTCGGACCGCGTCGGGAAAGGTTTTGCAAACCAAGAAAGTTTACTATAATTACCTCATTCCCTTTTTCATTACCCGAAACAGCCTCCAGAATATGGATTTCGCAAATGAGTTTTCGGACTTGGCGGTCGGGGATGCGTGGGCCCCGGGGTTTGAGGCGGCGGGGGGGGGGCATGCGGTGTTCACTACCCGAACCCCGTCGATGGAGGCGATTGTCATGGACATGATCAAGCAGGGTCTGTTGTTTGCAGATCCGGTTGATCCCCTCAAGGCCTCGGAGATGCATGGACATATGTTGGACTTCAAGAAGCGCGGGGGATATATCCGCAATCAATTGCGCCGGAGGATCGGGTTGGCAGCTCCGGATTTTGGAATGAGGCCGCGGCCGTTGCCGTGGTCGAGGATCGGGGTGGAGTTGATCATCTCGTTGATCTTTGCGATATGCGGCTCGGGTGCGGCCCGATGGCTCCTTGCCCGGATTCCCGAATCCATTCTTGGTCCTTTTTTCAATCGCCTGCGTCTGGGATGGAAACGATTGAGCAAGCCGACCAAACGGAAGGGGCTGGGTGAGTTGACCATGGAGGAGACATGGTGAGTAGGTTTGCCGCGCATCGCGCATTGAATCAATTGGCTTCGGCATGGCTTCCGCGGATCCTGACCCAGATAGATCGCGATCCCACGAGTTCAAGTTATGGTTGCGCGGACCGGAACTGGTGGCATTACAAGATCCGGGATTTTCCTTCAATCATTCTTCAGCAGGCCGGATATTCAGTTTGGCTGGCTGGTAACACCCCCGGCTTGATCGTGGATGGTCTGGAACCATTGGCGGCGGCATCCTGCCGTTTTTGGGCGTCCCGAGCCATTCGCTACGGAGCTTTTGAGGAATATTATCCGTGGGAGCGGGGGTATCCCCCCCTGGCATTTTCGACACTGGCGGTGATGAAGATGGTTACGGCTGGTGTGGTTGAACCCTCGGAGATTGAAATGGGGGCGCGGGTCGCGGCGGAGCAGTTGCTCCACCGGTTTGAAGGGGAGGCGGCGAATCAACAAGTGGCGGGGCTTGCCGCCCTTTGGGTATTGCGGTCGGTTTTCCCCAAGCTTGTTTCACGCGAAGACTGTATGCAATGTACCCGCAGCACGCTTGCCCTTCAGCATGATGAAGGGTGGTATTGGGAGTATGGGGGTCCTGATCTGGGTTATCTTTCTGTGACAGTGGACTGTCTTTTCGACGCGCTTGACGCGGGGGGCGACTCGAAATTAAGAGCGTCGGCAGAGTCTGCAGTTCGTTACCTCGATCAGTTGACGCGCACGACGAGAACAAACATCGGAATGCACAATTCCCGGAACACCGACTATCTTGTTCCTTATGGCATTGCCCGACTTGCCGGGGAAGGCATGCCGGAGGCCGCATCCCTGGTGGACCGCCTTTTCCAACATGCCGATCGCCCGGATCACTTTTTCGCTTCGACCGATGACCGCTATCTTTGTCACTACATCGGCCATTCGGTGATTCGTGCGGCGCAGGTTCTGTTGGCCACAACACCGCAACATGCCCCTGCTCACGAGGTTGAGGGTCCGATTTACTTCGAAGGAAGCGGTCATCTGATCTCTTCGCATGCGCTCATTTCCCTGCGTAAAGGGGGGATCGCCACGGTGGTGGATGAGGAGGGGGGGCAAGTGTCCGATTTTGGTTGGCGAGTGTTTTTTAAGGGGGAGCATTGGGTCACCCATTGGTGGTCAGATCATTGGGAGGTTCACCGGTTGAGCGATGCGAGGTGGGAGGTGAAGGGGAACTGGGTTCCCTGTCGGGAGCGGTTGAGCCATCCCTTTCATCATCACATCTTGCGTCTGGCCAGTCTGGTCATGGGCCAATCGATCATTGGTTGGCTTAAGCGCAGGTTAATTTTTGCCCGTCGATTGGCCCCGGCTCAGTTTTTTCGCCGTTTGACGCTGGTTGAGGGTGGCCTTGACATCGAAGATCGAATGGAAGGTTTGCCGGCCGGGATTTGCCCGGAAGTGGCTCCCCGGGCATCGAAGCGACATGTGGCGAGTGCAGACAGTTGGCATCCTGCCGATGTCCACGCGACAGGATGTGGCGAGCGTGTGACAAGGACATTGGTTTATGAGGGCGGCACATGGATTGCCCGAACGCAATTGCGCAGCGCGCCTCTTGATCAAGGAGCAACCTCGTGAACCTGATGATCCAAGTACCTTGTTTCAATGAAGAGGCCACCCTCGCCGCTACGCTGGCCGATCTGCCGCGTTCCCTTCCGGGGATCAACCGGATCGAGATTTTGGTGATCGACGATGGTTCGACCGACCGCACGGTGGAGGTTGCACGGGAGAAAGGTGTTCATCATATCCTTTCGCTGGGCAGCAACCGCGGGCTTGCCCGGGCCTTTGCCGCCGGAGTGGAGTATGCCCTTGCGGCGGGGGCGGATATTGTGGTGAATACGGATGCCGACAATCAATACCGGGGAGAAGACATTGCCCGCCTGTTGCCCCCGATTCTCGAAAACCGGGCGGACATTGTGGTGGGGTGTCGACCGATCGAGGATCACCCCGAGTTTAGCCCGATCAAAAAGCGCCTTCAAAAAGCCGGGAGTTGGACGCTTCGGCAGATTTCACGGACCTCGGTCCGGGATGCGGCTTCGGGCTTTCGAGCCTTTTCCTGCCATGCGCTGCAACGGCTTTTTATTTACTCGACCTTTTCGTATTGCATGGAAACCCTCATTCAAGCCGGGAACTCCGGACTGCGGGTGGCCTCGGTGGATATCCGGGTGAACCCTTCGACACGCGCATCCCGACTGTTCAGGAACATCCCACACTATCTTTACCGATCGGGGATGACCATGGCCACGATGTTCATGATCTACCGACCCGGGGCTTTCTTTGCCAGTCTTGCCTCGGTTTTTCTGGCCGGTGCGTTCCTTCTGGGGTTCAGGTTTCTTGTGTTGGTGTATATTTATCCGGAGCCGGGGCGCACCTATCTGCCCTCGTTGATTCTTCTCGCCGTTTTCGCCTCGGCGGGTTTTCTAAGCCTTATTCTCGGGGTGATTGGGGAGTTGATCAAATATCAGCGTCGCCTCTCCGAGGAAATCCTTTACCGGCTGAGGCGTAACGGAAGGCCACCGGATGTTTGACCGGGGAAAAGCGGGTCGGGAGGTTGGCCACTGGCTGGGTTTTCTTGGGGCGGGGCTTCCGGCCTTCGCACTCGCCCTGCCTTTGAATTTCGCATTGGTTGATGGGGCGGGCTGGCCCAAACCGGTGGCATATGCTGTCGTGCTGATCGTTCAAGTGACCATGAATTTTTTCATGTGTCGCTGGCTGGTGTTCAAACAGGCCGAATCTTCTGCCTTGCTGCGGCAATTCGTGGCGTTTCTTGCCGGTATCGGCGGGTTTCGGGTGCTTGATTGGATGGTTTATGCACTTTGGGTGCGCATGTTTCCTTCGTACTACCTTCTGATTCAGGTCACCAATGTGATCTTGTTCTCCGTGATGAAATATATTTACAGCAAACACGTTTTCCGGCGTCGCGAGGTCTCCACGTGACCGGGGCGAAGTTTGATTGGCGGGACACGGGCATCATCCTGTTGCTCGCCTTTGTTGCTGCGGGACTAGGCACGGCGTCGTTGACCCAAGGGCATGACTGGGGGGGGGATTTTGCTCAGTACGTACATCAGGCGAAGAGCATGGTGGACCAGCGGGTTGGAGAATTTCTCGCCGAAAACCGGAAGATGATGGGAGAATCGTCGCGGGCGCCGGGCCCGGTGGCCTACCCTTGGGGGTGGCCCTTTCTCTTGTCTTTGATCTATCGGGTCCGCGGCGTGGACTGGCTGGCTATGAAGGGGTTGGTGGTTGGTTTCCACACCGTAACGATTCTCGTAATTTATCTCGGCCTGACAAAGACGCTGGGCCGGGGGGGGGCGTTTCTGATCGGTCTTGGGTTGTCGGTGAATCCTTTCCTGGTTTCCTTTTTGAATCAGGTAATGGCGGATATTCCGTTCGCGTTTTTCTCGAGTCTTGCCTTGCTGATGATCTGGGCGCACGAGCGTGAACCATCCGGTCGGCCGCTTCCTTTTTGTCAGGGCATCGTCTTGGGTTGCCTGATTGGATTCGCCCTGTTGTTTCGGAGCAATGGGATTCTATTGTTGATGTGTCTGGCTCTGGTGCAGTTGCGACGGGTGTTTTTACCCGAGCGGCTAGGAGCCGGGACAAGGTGGGATTGGGCCGGCACATTGCGAAGAACGCTCGCTTGGCCGGTATCCATGGCCTTGATTCTTCCCTATGTTGTTGCCTTCAGCCTGGTCGGGATGGTGGGCTGGGTGTACCCGGAGGGAGGCGCTTCGCACGTCGATCGTCTTTCCTCGATTTCACTGGTGACCCTTTCCCGGAATATTCAGTACTATGGTTCATTGCTTCTAGTTATTTTCGAGGGGGTTCCCGGTCGACATGCATGGTTTTTGCTAATGATGGTGTTTGCCATACTTGGTGGATGCTTCCGGATACGAACCTCGTTGTCCGTGGTCAGTTATGTCGGGCTTACCTATGTCCTGTACATGGTTTGGCCTGGCTCCTTTCAGGGGATGCGCCACCTGCTTCCGGTTTTGCCCTTTGTGGCCTATCTTGCGCTTGCGGGGTTTCAAGAAGCTGTGACAAGGCTTCCGGGAACCCTTCAGAGTATGATGATCTGGGGGGGGAGAGGGATCGGGATCTATCTCGTAGCCTGGATGGGCACGATCAGCATGTCCAATGCCATAGCTAACCTTGAGGCCCGGCGCTCCGCCCCGGAAGGACCGTTTACTTCCGAGGCCCAGGCGATGTTTGACGCCGTTTTACATGCTCTTCCATCCCACCATCGCGTGATCTTTTTCAAGCCGAGGGTCTTTCACTTGATGACGGGTCAGCCCGCGATTATTCGGCGAAGCTACGAAACCGTTCCGGATTCGGCGATGGTGATCCTCTATCACGCAGAGGATGGTTTGACTTGGCCCTTTCCGGCGACGGAGGTGGAGGCTGCGGTGGCAAGAGGCGCGGCGGAGCGTATCCACGCATCCGCCCGGTTCACGGTTTACCTCAAACCCTCAAGGCCGGAGGTGGAAAGCGGAACGCCATGAAGGTTGGCTTTATCAACAACCCGCAAAGTTCTTCCGGGCTCGGTCCTCACATTGCTCAAGCCCTTTCCGGAAAAGGGTGCGACCCGGTGTGGATTCATCCGTTGGGTTCACGGTGGCGAAAGCTTCTCCCGGTTCTGCGCTCACTGCGCTGGAATCGCGATGCGATGTGGAAGGCGCGGTGGGAGGAAATGGTGTTTTCATCCCGGGCCTGGGACCGCACCTCGATCTATGTGGGAGCCCGCATCGATGCGTTGGATCTGGGTGACGCGCCCATTTTCATGGTCGGCAAGGAGTATTTTCCACATCCGAACTTTCGGGACATGAACGTTCATGTTTTTATCCATCACAACATGCGCCTTGCTCTTGCCGACGGGGTCACGCCATGGCTTCCTCCCCGATTTGATATTCCCCGGTATCTGGAGCGGGAGACCGCCTTGTACCAACATGCCCGCACGGTCTTTGTGGGGGCGGGCTACGTACGGGACAGTCTGGTCCATGACTACGGCGTAGCAGCGGATCGGGTAGTGGTTGCGGGGGGAGGGCCTCATCCATTCTTTGAGCAGCACCGAATTGCCTCTGAAGACATTCCCGAGAGGTTCACCGGGCAATTGCTTTTTGTGGGTTGGGATTTCGGGATGAAGGGGGGGAAGGACGTCCTCGCGGCCTTTCAACAGATCCATGACCAGAGGCCCGATCTCCGGCTGGTTATCGCCGGTCCGGATCGGTCCCAGTGGCGGGAGCAGGCGGGGGTAACCTGGTTGGGGGCGGTCGCATCGAAGGAGGAGTTGCTCCGGTTGTACCGCCAAAGTGACCTGTTGCTCATGCCATCCCTCCGGGACTCCTTCGGGTTTGTCTTTCTGGAAGCGATGTCCCAAGGGGTCCCGTGTCTTGGATCGAACATAAATGCCATGCCGGAGATCATTCAGCATGGTCGGACCGGGTACACGGTACCCTTGCGCAATCCCCCGGCATTAGCGGAGACTGTTCTTGCCTATTATCACGATGAAAGGAACCGGCGGCGCATGGGGATCGCCGCGCGGGACCGGGTAATATCGACCTACACCTGGGACCGGGTGGCCGGACTTGTCGTTTCGCGACTACACTGCTAGGGTATCCCATTTCATCTTGGAGTCACCATGGGAGTCAATACCGACACCGCATTTTTCATGCTCGGGGCCAAACAATCGGGCGTTTCATATCATCGGTGCCTGACGCTGGGCCGGCAATGGTGGTTTGGAGATTGGAAACGACTTGCAACCAGAGCTGATGCGCTATCGGTGAGGTGGCCCGACACGAGTTCCCCGGACCGGACGGCCTGGGCCGACGATTTTTTTCGCGCTCTTGGCGCAGCTACGCTTGATGTGCTCGACAATTCACCTTATGAGGGCGCGGCGCTCCTTCACGACTTGAATCAACCGCTCGCGTCCCCGCCGGGGGAAGGCTATGATGTTGTATATGACGGGGGAACACTCGAGCATGTCTTTCATTATGCCACGGGGATTCATACGTGCATGAAACTGGTCAAAGTGGGGGGGCACCTTTGCCTTTGGACGCCGGCCAACAACGAACTGGGACATGGGTTTTATCAGCTCGGTCCCGAGCTTTTCCACCGGTTGTTCTGTGAGGCTCACGGGTATCGATTGCGGGATCTGGTCCTGGTTGAGCAGCGCATGCGGGATACGCGCTGGTACCGGGTCGCGGATCCGGCCCGGCTCGGGGCTCGGGTCGGTTGCGTCAATTCGCATCCGCTTTTCTTCATGGTCCTCGCCCAGCGAGTCGGAGACCAACTGCCCGACCATCTCAACGTTCAGCAGGCGGATTATGTTGAGGCATGGAAGGCGGTTGATCGCACCGGTGGCGGCCAGAAGGTTCCCGTACCACCCCTTCCCGCCAGGGGAAAAGGGCGCATGACGCGGTGGATACCCTCTCGATGGGAGGCCGACCTCAAGCGTTATTACCGAAGGTATTGGGTGTTGCGGCTGGGCAACCGGACCTTTTTTGAGCCTGTGAGCAAGCAAGACTATCACGTATGGCCGGGTGACGTTTCGTAATTCGGGGAATAAGCAGGACGACAAGGCTGAATGAGGAGAATCCAGAACATGAATAAAAAAGAGATGATTAATCGATTCCTTCGTCCCTTTGGGGTGGAAGTCCAACGAACCACGGCTCACGAGGAAAAGCCGTGGGATCACACGTTCCGAAAAGGCGTGGCCGAGGAACGGGGGGGGGGGGGACCCGAACCGAGCCGTGGAAGAAGCTTGGGGAAAGCCAGCATGGGAGAAGTATATTCTACCCCATGTGAAGGATGGGATGGTCGCGTGCGAAATCGGACCCGGGGTTGGGCGATGGACCAAATACCTCATGGACGCATCCAGCAAGCTCTACCTTATCGATTATTCCAAGATGGTTTGTGATTACTGGCGAAACAAACGAAACGCAAAGCTTCATGTGATTCACTGTCAAAATACCCGGCTATCAGATATACCTGATCAGTCCGTGGATCTGGTGATGTCTTTCGATGTGTTTGTTCACCTGGATGTCGAGCCTTTTTTCGGGTACATGAGCGAGGCTTACCGAATTCTCAAGCCTTCCGGCATAGCCTTGATTGATTATCTATCTCTGGATGATTCAACGACTGCGCGTTGGTTTCTACGAGAGCTGGAAAAGCAAGATACGTTTGGCCTCGAGAACGAGGTAAAGCGTGCGATCTTCCGAGTGCATCACCACGAGTCGATTCAGGTTCTTGCCGAAGCGATAGGGTTTTCCTTCGCGAATGTTGAGGACGCTTGGCGCACCCATAATGTGTGCACCCTGACCAAGCCTTGATCCTAGAGAATATCTTGCGAGGCGGGGAGGCATCCTCCATTGCGCACGATATATTTTTCTCCGGTGACAGGACAAGTCGCCTCGCCATCGCCCTTGACCGGCAGATCGAGGCGGAGGCCATGGCGGCTCATCCAGCCGATGTGTCGGGCGGGATTGCCGACCATGAGCGCATAGGCCGGCACATCGCGGATGACCACCGCACCGGCCCCGATAAACGCATACTCTCCGATGGTGATGCCGCACACGATGGTGGAGTTGGCGCCAAGGGTGGCGCCTTTTTTCACCAGGGTTCCGCGAAGTTCGTCCATGCGTTTGACTTCACTCCGGGGATTAAACACATTGGTGAAGACCATGGAGGGTCCACAGAATACGTCGTCTTCGAGGGTGACGCCCTCGTAGACGGAGACATTGTTCTGGATCTTGCAGTTGTTGCCGATGGTGACCTTGGGTCCGATGACCACGTTCTGGCCGACCTTGCAGGTTTCACCGAGGGTGGTGCCTTTGAGCAAGTGGCTGAAGTGCCAGATTTTGCTTCCCTTGCCGACGGTGACTCCAGGGTCGATTTCGGCGGTGGGGTGGGCAAAAAACGTTGGTTCGACGGGGGAGGGAGAGGTCATCGCGACCGGTTGGTCCGACTCAAGGGATTGCTGACAGGCATTCAAGACGCGAAGAACCCGCAAGCCCTCGCGGCCATCCGTGCGAGGAGGGGTTCGGGTTTGAACGCAATGAAGAAAGTGCGCGCATTCGGAGCGCAGGGGCTCCTCCTGAGGTAAAACCACGTGTTCGCCCTCGGCCTTGATCGCGGTGGGAATGTTGTCCTGCCATTTGATTTCATGGCCATAGAGGGTGAGTTTTTTTTCCCAGGCAAGGGTGTCGTCAAAGACGGCCATTTTTTTCTCTCCGACCACCACCAGCTTTTGTTCTTTGAATGGGTGGAGCCAGGAAACGAAGATATGGGCTTTGACCCCGCTGGCAAAGTCGAGGTGGGACAAGGTGACATCAGCGATTTGCTGGTGGAGGTAATGGCCACCCCGGGTCGAGACGGTCGCCGGCATTTCATTCAGCAAGCCAAGGATGACCGATACATCGTGGGGGGCAAAGGACCAAAGCACGTTTTCCTCGCGGCGCAGCTTTCCGATGTTGAGACGGTTGGAATAGATATAGCGCACCCGACCGAGCTCCCCTTCATGGATCATGTCTTTGATCTTGAGGAGAACCGGATGGTACCAAAGAAGGTGTCCGACCATGAGGATGCGTTTTTGTTGAGCGGCCAATTCGATCAGGGCCTGACCCTCTGCCTCGTTGAGGCAGAGGGGTTTTTCCACATAGACATCCTTGCCGGCGAGCAAGGCTTCGCGGGCGAGGGCGGCGTGGGTTTCCGCCGGGGTTGCGATGGCGATGGCCTGGATATCCGGGGTGTTGAGGGCATCAGAAAAGGTGGAGGAGAAGCGGGTGTCGGGGTAAAGCCGGGCCATCGCCTCCCGGGCGGATGGGGAGGAGTCGACGATCATGGCCAGCGCGCCCAGTTCGTGAAAGTTCCGGGCAAGGTTTTTGCCCCAGTAGCCGGTGCCGACCATGGCGATGGATGGAGTGTTCATGGAAGAAGGTTGCAGGTTGCGGGTTACAGGTTGAAAGTTACAAGTTACAGGTTACAGGTTGCAGGTTGCAGGTTGCGGGATACGGGATGTGGAATGTCGGAGATTGGGGTTGAGTTGGTGTCGGCGAGGGGGTGACGACGATGGGAACACCGTACAGGGTGTGGGTTGTGCGTGGCAAGGAGAAGATCAGGGGATCCGGGCTTGGCGTTTTGACCGCAGAGGAGGGGAAGGAGGATTATCTTCCCCCCCTTCGGCAGGCTTCCTCCTTCGTCCGGTGTCTGCCGGACTACGGCGGACTGATCGCAGGGCAGGCCCTTCGACAGGCTCAGGGCAGGCGGATCAGACGGCAATGCTACGCATCGCGTTGCAGGCGGGTGACACGGAGGGGGAAGAGATTGAGAAATGGTGTTACGGTGTAGAAGTGGGTCTGATTGGCTTCGAAAGTGCTCCGTGACCTTCGTGTTCTCACTTGTCCGCCGTAGCCTTGGCGAAGGTGGAAGCGAAGCGGG
>DAOLCW010000074.1:2374-14091 GCA_035327665.1 Kiritimatiellia bacterium | reverse complement strand
AGACCGAAGTCTCTATCGGCCAAGCTTCATACCGAAAAGTTATAGGTAGTGGTATTACTCTTACTCTTCCTCTTACTCTTAATCGTAATCGTAATCGTAATCGTAATCGATCCCCCAAAGGGGTTCAGAGGTTCAGGGTTCAAGCAATTTCCAAACCTTGGAAAACCACTCTCCCCGCGTTTCCAAACCTTGGAAACCAACTTGCGGGGGGTCAAACAACCAATCAATAACGAGCCTTTGGGAGTGCGGCATCTTGATGCCGCTTTTTTCAGGGTTCTCGAACCCGCCCTCCCCTTCGCTCAAAGACTCCCGGCAAGTGAATCCAACCTTCTCCCTCCCGGCCGCGAACCCACAGAAGCCAAGCCGGCTCTACCCTAGATGCCCCTTCGCCGCATCGAAACTCACCGCAAAATGCGTCTCCGCCTCGATATCCCGCGCAATCCCCGCCACCACCGCATCCGAAGGCCGCTCGTTCACCTTCAAAATCGCGATCGACTTCTCGCACTTCGAATCATGCGGATTGCGAACGTCGTCGATGTTGATGTTCGCCCCCGCCAGCGCCGCCGCGATCCGACCCAACACCCCTGGACGATCCTTGTAGATAAACACCACACAATGTCCCCGCGGCTCAAAATACAAGCTTTGGAAATCATTGATCCGGGAAACCATGCTCACCCCTTCCGTCACCGTTCCCCGCACACTGCAACGCCGGAGCAGATCATTCCCCACCGACGCGGTTAAATCCAAGGTAATCGAGTTCTCGAACCCTTTTCGCTCATCCGTTTCCCGGTCCGTATAATCCACCCCCATCTCCTTCAAATACGAAATCGCCGCCGGATAATCCATCGACCGGTCGAAATCATCGCTCAACGCCGCAACCACCGGCGAAAGCAACCACTTCGCATAAGGGGCCAACGTCCCATAGAAGCTCGTCTCGATCAACTTCAGCTTCGCATCCGCCCCCACCATATGTCGGCAAAGCAAGGCCAGCGTGTGGGCCAATTCACCATACGCTTCATCCAGACCCGGCGGAATGTCCCGGTTCACAATAAACGATGTAATCCCCTTCTCATCGAACTCAATCAACTCTTCCGCCGCATGCAGCGCCGCCTTGAAATTCGCCTCCTTCGTGCTCGCCCCCAAGTGCGGCACCATGATATCCGCAATGTCCGCCACCGTTTTCGGACCCTCCGCGTCCTTCGGATAAACGTCGTTCAAAAACCGTAGCTTCTTTTCCCCCTTCAGCCGACGCAAATCCTCCTCATGGATCACCCCCGCCCGCGCACAATTCACCAGCGTCGCCCCCTCCTTCATCCGGCCCAGCAAATCCGCGTTGATCATTCCCCGCGTGTGGTCATTCTCCGGAATATGCAGTGAAACATAGTCCGCCTGCTCGAACAGCGCCGGCAGATCCATCAACTCCACCCCGATCGACCGCGCCCGCTCCTCCGAAAGCACCGGATCATACCCCACCACCTTCACATCGAATCCCGAAAGCCGGCGTACCACCAACTGCCCGATCGCCCCCAGCCCCACAATCCCGACCGTCTTCCCCGCCAGTTCCCGCCCCATGAAATTCTTCTTCTCCCACTTCCCGCTCCGGCACGACGCATCCGCCGGAATCAAGTGCCGCGCATCCGCCAGCATCAACGCCACCACTTCCTCCGCCACCGCGTTCGCATTCGCCCCCGGCGTCGTCATCACATCAATCCCCCGCTTCCGCGCATACCCCGAAGCAATATTGTCGTACCCCGACCCCGCCCGGATCACCACCCGCAGGTTCGGTAGCGCATCGATCACTTCCGGCGTCACCTTCTCGCTCCGTACGATCATCGCATACGTGTCCGGATGCCCCGCAATCAGCGCCTTAAGCTCCGTGGCATCGTCCTGAACCACCGTGTAGTTGCCATTCGCTTCCAGTGTATCGCGAACCACGCGGTTCAACTTCGTCGGAATCAGTACTTTTTTCATAGGATCAACAAAATGTTCAAAGCCGGGTGAAAGGTTTAAAAGCCAAAAACCATACGCCCCCTCCCTCCCGGAATCAAGCTCCCCCGAATGTGACCCGGCATCACCGCAACCGTATGGCTACTCTGTGAATTTGACCCCAGCAACCTTGTGTCGCTGGTGAAAAAGTTGATCGTTGAAGCCTTACAACGAAAATGAAATGAGCGATAAATTGAAGAGATCCGCCTTTCGCTCATTTTCCTGCGTTACACCAATCCCTACTACTTTCTGGTTTGGTGGGTCAGCATGTCCACCACAACCTTCGCCCCATGCGTGACAAAACGTCTCACATCAACTAGACTCCCCCCCGTGAAATCAGCCTTCCTTGAAAAACTCATCGCCCGCATCGACAAACTCGATACAGGAAGCCTTCAGGCCCACTTCCTCCGCCTCGCCGGTGAAAAGGGCCTCCTCGAAACCATCTTCCATGCCATTCAAGAAGGCCTCATCGTCCTCGACGGACAAGGACGCATCACCTACGCCAACCGCTCCGCCGAAAAAATGCTCGGATTCACCAGCGAGGAAGCCGAAGGACACCCCATTAGCCGCTACCTTAAAGACATCGAGTGGGACCTCGTCATGAACTTCGACGAAGGCGAATGGTCCAAACTCGTCAATCGCGAAATCGAAATTCAATACCCCGAACGCCGCTACGTCGACTTCTACATCGTCCCCCTCGCCGCCGTAAATCCCGCCGAGCAAGGCGGAGTCGTCATCCTTCGCGACGTCACCCGAGAACGCATCAACGAAACCCGCATCCTCGAATCCGAACGCCTTAATGCCATTACCCTGCTCGCCGCTGGCGTCGCCCACGAAATCGGAAACCCCCTCAACGCCCTCACCATCCACCTTCAACTCCTCCGCCGCGAACTCGATCACGGCGAACCCCTCGACCGCGAATCCCTCACCGAACTCCTCGACATCTCCCAGCGCGAAGTCGAACGCCTCGACCTCATCATCAATCAGTTCCTCAAAGCCCTCCGACCCACCCAGCCCGGATTCGAACGCGCCTCCCTCCACGATGTCCTCCACGACACCCTCCGCTTCCTCGAACAGGAATTCCTCGACCGCGACATCCTCGTCGAAGTCGACGCCCCCGAAACCCTCCCCCCCGCCCTCCTCGACAAAAACCAGATCAAGCAGGCCTTCTTTAACCTCATCCGCAACGCCATGCAGGTCATGCCCTCCGGCGGACTCCTCAAAATCACCCTCGCCGCCACCGAACGCTTCGTCGCCATATCCTTCAAGGACTCCGGACCCGGAATCCCCCCCGAAGATCTCGGACGCATTTTCGAGGCCTACTACACCACCAAACAAGAAGGCACCGGCCTCGGCCTCATGATCGTCCAGCGCATCATCCGCGATCACGGCGGCGAACTCGAAGTCCACAGTGAACCCGGCTCCGGAACCACCTTCACCCTCTACTTCCCCCGCGACGAACACCGCATCCGCCTCCTCGACGCCCCCCTCCCCCCCCCGAAACCCGCATGAAAAACAAACCCGTCATCCTCATCGTCGACGACGAAAAAAACTCCCGCGAAGGCCTCGCCCGCGCCCTCCGTCGTCAGCATGAAGTCCTCCTCGCCGAAGGCGGAACCTCCGCCCTCGACATCCTCCAGTCCCGCCATGTCGACATCCTCCTCAGCGATGTCCGCATGCCCGGAATGGACGGCCTCACCCTCCTCCAACGCACCCTCGCCCTACCCCATCCGCCCGTCTGCATCATGCTTACCGCCTACGGCTCCGTCGAACTCGCCGTCGAAGCCATGAAGCGCGGCGCCTACGACTTCCTCACCAAACCCATCCACCTCGACCGCCTCGACATCCTCCTCAAACGCGCCCTCCACACCCGCGACATCGAACAGGAAAACCGCCAACTCCACGAACAGCTCGATTCCAAATACGGCCTCGGCAACATCATCGGATCCTCCCCCGCCATGCAGGAAGTCTTCGATACCATCAAGTTGGTCGCCGCATCCCGCGCCTCCGTACTCATCCAGGGCGAAAGCGGCACCGGAAAAGAACTCGTCGCCCACGCCATCCATCGCCTCAGCCCCCGTGCCCGCGGGCCCTTCGTCGCCGTCCATTGCGCCGCCCTCTCCCCCACCCTCCTCGAAAGCGAATTGTTCGGCCACGAAAAAGGCGCCTACACCGGGGCCACCGAACGACGCCGAGGACGCTTCGAACTCGCCGACGGTGGAACCCTCCTCCTCGATGAAATCGGGGAAATCGACCTCAACACCCAGGTCAAAATCCTTCGCGTCCTCGAACAACGCACCTTTGAACGCGTGGGCGGACAGGAAACCATCGAAACCGACACCCGCCTCATCGCCGCCACCAACCGCGACCTCAAGGCCATGGTCCAGAACCACACCTTCCGCGAAGACCTCTTCTTTCGCCTCTACGTCGTCGTCATCACCATCCCCCCCCTCCGCGACCGCCGCGAAGACATCCCCCACCTCGTCCAGCACTTCCTCAAACAAAGCGCCGACGAAAACAACCGGTCCATCGAAGGCCTCAGCCCCGACGCCATGAATCTCCTCCTCGACTACCCCTGGCCCGGAAACGTCCGCGAACTTCGCAATGCCATCGAACGCATGGTCGTCCTCTCCCGAAACGACCGCCTCACCCTCCGCGATGTCCCCTCCGATCTCCGCGCCCAAACCATCCCCCTGTCCGGCACCCCCGCCCCTGAAAAAAATCCCCTCTCCCTCGCCCATGCCGAGCGCTCCATGATCGTTAAGGCCCTCAAGGCCAATCAGGGAAACCGCACCCTCGCCGCTCGCCAACTCGGCATCAGCCGACGCACCCTTCACCGGAAATTGCTTGAACTAAAAGAAGATAACCCGCAGGACATTCCCCCGGGACGACCCGGTCGGACCCCCGGCCGAACCCCATCCTAACCAAGGCACCCTCTATGAAACCTCCCCCGAAAAACTTCGAAGCCATCATCCAGGACCTCGTCTACAATGTCGACGTCGGCATCGGACTTAAACTCGTCAAAACCGGACTCTACCTCCTTCTCGTCCTCGGACTCGTCAGCATCTACACCGCCACCCAGTTCCACGGCCTCAACAACGCTCAGGCCATGGACTACGCTCAACTCGGACGCAACATCGCCCACCTCGGAACCTTCCAAACCCAGGTCATCCGCCCCGCCGCACTCCATCACCTCACCGAAAAAAAAGGCGACTCCCCCGAATGGATGCGCAACCATCCTGACATCGTCAACCCGCCCCTCTACCCCCTCACCCTCGCCGCCGGATTCTCCCTTGTCGGCGATTCCTACCCCCGCGACCAATCCTTCAAAGTCATCCCCCCGGAACAATACGTCATCATCCCCCTCAACCTGCTCTTCTCCCTCCTCACCGGCCTCTTCCTCTACTTCACTGCCAAGCGATTCTTCGACCCCCGCATCGCTCTCATTGGGGTCAGCCTCTTCTTCCTCAGCGACTCCGTCTGGGCCACCAGCATCACCGGACTCCCCACCTCCCTCGTGACCTTTCTCGCCATCCTCATGTTCCGCTTTATGCTCATCGCTCATGAACGCTACGCCGAATCCACCACCTTCCGCCACTGGGCCTTTCCCGCCGCCGCCGCCGCCCTCTGTGCCGGCCTCGCCATCCTCACCCGCTATGCCGCCTGGCCCCTGCTCGCCGGAATCATCCTCTGGATAGCCGTTCAGTTCCGCGGCCCTGCCCTCCCCAAAGCCCTTGCCCTCGTCCTTGCCATCGTCGCCATCCTCCTTGCCCCCTGGATCGCCCGTAACCTTTCCGTATCCGGCGCCCCCTTCGGCATGACCCCAAAACTCGCCAACAACGACACCGAACTCCTCGTCACCCGCTCCTACGAACGCGCCCTTTACCCCGAACCCGCCGGAACCGCCGCTCTCCGCAACAAATGGCTCGCCGGACTCGAATCCCTCTATGCCCAACCCTTCCGAACCATCGGCGACGGCGTCCTCATTGGCCTCTTCTTCACCACCTTCTTCTTCCGCTTCGTGCGCGACTCCATTCGCGTCATGCGCTGGACCCTCCTTCTTGCCCTTGCACTCCTCCTCAACATCTCCGCCCTCTACACCTCCGACGACTCCACCCTCCTCCAAATCTTTTGGCCCTTCGTGATTCTCTACGGGCTATCCTTCTACTTCATCCTCATTGACCGGCTGCAAATCACCATCCCCCTCGTCAGATGGAGCGTCCATGCCGCGCTGATCACCGCCACCTCCCTGCCCCTCCTCTTCACCCTCCTCCCCCCCCGCGCCGCCCATCCTTACCCCCCCTATGACCCCGCCGTCATCAGCTTCGTCTCCCAAAAACTTAACCCCGACGAACTCCTCTGCACCGATATCCCCTGGGCCACCGCATGGTATGGGAATCGCAACAGCATCCTCCTCCCCAAGGAAATGCGGGAATTTTACGACATTCATGACCTAAGACGCCGCATCAGCGGGCTCTACTTCACCACCGAAACCCGCGACCTCCCCTTTGCCCGAACCCTCCTCACCGGACCGTTCCGGTCCTGGTGGCCCGTCTTCCAGCTCCGCATCCCCGGCGACTTCCCCCTCAAGGAAGCCGTCTTCCTCTACAATCAGGATCAGCTCTTCCTTACCGACCGCCCCCGCTGATCACGGTCTCCCGCGTCAACTCCCGAACCCGTTGCTCTGAAGCGACCAGACGATCCCGGAACAACACCAGTTCCCGTCGCAACATCTCTACCTGCTTTTCCAGAAACGCACTCCGATCCGCCATCCCGCTCAATCGGTCCGCCTCCTCACGCGCCACCCCCAACTCCATCCTCAACGCCGCCAACTCGCTCTCCAGATGCGCCAGCTTTTCCGCCGGAATCTCCGCTCCCGCCACCAGCAGCTCCACCGCTCGAAGATCTTCCAACTCCCTCGCCAAACCGTCGCGTTCCACCTGCAACGCATCTCGTTCTTGTTCCGCCGCAATCAAAGCATCCTCAATCCCCTCCCACGCGCTAAACATCGCCGCCCACTCCGCCCGCTCGGTCATCCATGCCGCCTCCCCTCCCTCGAACGCCGCCAAACGCACCAGCAGCGCTTCGTTGCGGGCTTCACACGCCGCCAATGTCGCTTCCGCCTGACTTCGCCATGCCTCAAGCTCGGCCCGGTACTCCTCCAATGCGTCATAGTCCAATCCCACCGGCCCCTCCTCCTCAATAACCGCCACAACCTCCACAGGTTCCACAAACCCTCCCAAATCTATACCCTCCAGGACCGTTGCCGCCTCGGCCCCGACATCAACCTCTTCACCCAATAGCTCCTCCGCGGCCGCCACAACCTGGGCGACGTCCCCCGCTTCTTCCGCCTCGGCAAAGGCCGCCTCGACAACATCCGCCTCGACAACCTGCTCCACGGCAACCTCGATCAGTTCCTCACTCAAGGCCTCCTCCGCATCAACCACCACGACCTCATCCAAGACGTCAACCGTGGGAACCTCAACCGTGGAAACCTCAACCGTCTCGATCTCGCCCCCCTCTTCGACCGGACCAAACACCTCGGCAACCTGAATCAACTCCAGAGGTTCCTCCTCCTCGGCAACCTCCTCCTCGATCATCGACTCAACCCGTGCATCCACATCCACCCCCAACGCCCGTAATTGATCCCGGCAATACGTAATCCGGTAATTGATCAGGGCCTGACGCGCCCCCCCCTCTTCCGCCAACGCCAGCTCCTCATACATCTCCAGTGCGGATCGAAACGCCGCAATCGCCCCATCGGTGTCATCATTGCGGAGAGCGTGCTCCGCCCGGACAATCAACACATACGCATCCACCTGCTCCACCGAAGGCTGGGCCTGACCACTTCCGGGCATCCCCATCGCCAATGCCACAACCATCCCGCCCCACCAACGCCGCCATCCAAAAAACCGACCTGCTGCCTTACCCTTCATCGTCATTGCTCCTTGCTTAACTTATCGCGCCTCGCGCTCGATTGTTTCCAATTGTTCCACCATCGCTGCCTGCTGGCTCAAAATTCCTTCCACCGAAGCCCGCATGGACCTCATCCCCCTCAATACGTCCGTCATGACCGACGCCCAATCCCCTTCCCCACCCTGCGCCCGACTCATCCCCTGCTGCACCGCAACCCCCATCTCGTAAATTTCACGGCGCAACGCCAACCCTCGACGCTCCATGTCCGCCAGCTCCACCCGCATCCCCGACGTCACATTCTCCAAACCATCTCCAACCGGGGTCGCCACCCGCTCCAGACCCGCAAGCGCATCCGCCAACAATCCCTCCAACGAGGCAATTCGCAACCTCAGTTGATTCAACTCAAATTCATGCTCCTCCCGCTCCAACGCCCACTCCCGCGACCGCAGCGCCAACTCATCATCCGGCTCACCCGCCGGTTGATAAGCGGCAATTTCCAGCCCCGCCACCGTGGCCAGCAACAGTTCCCGCTCCGACTCCAACCCGGCCACATAAGCACGCAGTTCCTGCATCCCTGCCCGGGCCTCATCCAGCCGCCGCTCATGCTCCTCTGCACTCACTGAAAGCAAGGCGGCCACATCCTCCCGGCCCGCGCGCTCATCCGCCAAAACCTTCTCCAAGGCCTCATGCTCCCGACGCAAATCTGCCAAGGCAGCCTCCACCTCGGACAAACGAAAATCATCGACTGCGGCCCGGGCCGCTTCTTCACGCGCCAGCGCATCCTCCAACTCCGCCCGTAAACGCGCACCCTCTGCCCGCGCATCCTCCAGGAGCATTTCCAACTCGTCACGCTCCCCGCGCAACTCCGTCAACGCAGCCTCCACCTCGGCCAGCCGCTCGTCATCCACCGTCACGCGCTCGCCAACGGCTGCCGAAATCGCTTCGTCCAACGCCGCCTGTAAACGTCGCCCTTCCGCCTCTGCCCCCGCCAACCCACGTTCCGCGTAGACCAACGCTTCCCGCAGCGCTTCCTGCTCTTGTCGATAATCCTCCTCAAGGCCCTGCCACAGCGCTCGCTCCTCGCTGAACCCCGCCGCCGAAGCCGCTCGCGCCTCCGCCAGCGCCATCCGCAGATTTTCCCGCGCCGACTCCGCCAAACGCCACCGCGCCGCCAGGCGCTGTTGATCCTCGATGTACTCCGCCTCCCGTGCCAACCACGCAGCTCGCGCTTCCTGCAAACCTGCCAACTCCGCACGCACTTCGCCGACCTCGCTCGCCAACCCATCCCGGACATCCAGAAGTTCCTCAACCTCTCTCCGGGCCTCATCCCGCGCCCGAATCGCTACGTCCAAACGATCCTCAGCATTCTTCGCGATCGCCTGCCATTCCGAAAGCTCATACTGCACCGAAGTGATCATCGACCCCAACGCTTCCACCTCGACGGACAATTCCCCCCGTTCCTCCTCAGCCATCGACCGTGCCTCTTCAACCTCCGCCAACCGCGCCGCCAAGGCCTCTCCATCTGCCAAAGCTCTCGCCAGCGCTTCCGCCAACTCCTCGCGCTCCAACGACAATCGGTCCATCGCCTCTTCCGAGACCTCCTTCGCGGCCAGCGCATGCTCCCTTACCACCCGCAACTCATCACGCTCCGCCACCGCAGCAACCAGTTCGGCTTCCATAGCCGCCCAACCCGCCTCCGCATCCGCAAGTCGGTCCATCAACCCGGCACGTTCCTCACTCAACTCCTCCAGTTGAAGCGCCAGGGACTCCAGTGAACCCTTTAACGAATCAACTTCTGCCCAACCCTCACCCGAGCGCGCAGCAAGCTCAGCCTTCTCATTCATGGCCCCTTCCCAACGCGCAAGCGCCGCGTCCCGCTCGTCTTCAATCGCCGCCAAATGCTCCCGCAAGCCTTCCAACTCCACCCGCTGCTCTTCGAGCATCTCCTCCAACTCCCGTCGCACCCGGTCACCCGCCAGACCCTCTTCCTGAAGTGCCTCCAGACGAGCCTCCACATCCGCTTGCGCCCCGCGCATCAGCTCCAGTTCACGTGTCGCCACATCCAATCGCTCCGCCAGCTCCACCGAACGATGGATCACATCCCCCTTCTCCGATCCCAGATCATCCACCTCACGCTTCAGCGCGGCCAGGGCTTCCTCCGCCCCTTGCTTCAGCTCCAAAGCCTCCCCCAACTCCGTCTCCAATGCCACCAGCGAACGCCCCAGCTCCTCCGCCACCAGCGCAAGTTCCTCCCCCTCCGACGTCGCCTTTGCCAACCTCCGGTGCACCTCCGCAAGCTCCCGCTCCAGCCCGTCCTTGATCTCCTCCATCGCCCCCAGTTGAAGCATCCGCGCCTCCGCCTCCGCCACCAGCTCCGCCTCCCGCGACGCGGCACCCGTTTGCACTGCCGCCAGCCGGGCTTGCTCCGTGCGCATCGACTCCAACTCCACCAAAAGCGCGCTCCGGCTCGACTCCGCCGTCGACAACTTGTCCTCAAGCTCCAGGACATCCGCCTCCAGATCCAAGGTCCGTTCCTTTTGCTCTGCATGTCGCTCTTGGACCAGAGCCAACTCCCCCGTCCACTCCGCGATCTCTTGCTCGAGTTCCGAAATCCGCCCCCGCAAACCATCCATCTGTTCGCGCAGCTCATTCCGCTCCTCAATCGTCCGCGCCAACAGTCGCTTCACCGCCTCCAGCTCACCCGGCCACGCCTCGTCGATCATCCTTTCCGTCCCCTGCCTCTCCCCGACCGGACCCGCACCCTCATCGCGGGTCAATTCCTCAAGCTCCCCGGGCAACCCACCTTCCCCCTCCCCCGACCATCCCAGCTCCTTCAGCCGCGACCGGCAGAAGATCACCCGGTTCTCCAGCAAACGTTGACCCGATGCCGGGGCCGACGCCAAAAGCTCCTCATACAATCCCAACGCTTCCCGGAATGCGCGGATCGCCTCCTCGCGATTCCCCGCCTGCATCGCTTGCTCCCCCTGAATCACCATCGCAAACGCCTGCGCCTGCTCCGGGGGCGTCTGACCCCTCACCGGGATCAAAACCACCGCAAACGCCGCCGCAAACAACATCCCCGTCCAGCCCGCTCGTCCCAACCATCGCCTCGCCATAAACGTACCTCGTCGTGTTAAGGGAACAAAATCCGCTCCAACTCCTCATCCGGAGGGCTTCCTTGCCGCAAAGCCTCTTCATACATCGTTCGGGCAAGGTCCATATCCGCCTCCGGCTGCCGCGCCAGCGCAAACGCATAATTGTAAAGCGCACCCGGATTCCCCCCGTCCAACTCCACCGCCCGTCCGAACGAAGCCAGCGAACCCGCCTCGTCCCCGAGATCGAACCGAATGATTCCCAGATAATTGAAAAACTGTGATTCATTCGGACTCAAACGTATCGCCTGCTCCAGCGCATCCTTCGCCGCCATGAATTCCCCATCCTGCCAAAGCACCAATCCTTTCAAGCTGATCGCCCGGGCATTCTCCGGGTCCTCCGCCAACACCTCCGCCACGGTCAACCGCACCTCATCGAGCCTTCCCGCGTCAAACGCCCATGCCGCCAATCCCAACCGGGCATCCACCAGCTCCGGATCAATGTCCAACGCGCCCAAAAACAGATCTCGCGCTTCATCCAACAAACCCAGGACCAACAACCGATCCCCTTCCGCAATCAACTCCAACGCCGCCGGGGACACCCGCACCGACTCCGCCAACAACGACTCGACCTGAAGCCTCAACTCCGCGATCTCCGCCTCTCTCAATCCCAACTCCTCCGCAAACCTCGCCTCCACTTCCTCCAAACCCGTCCCCGCAGCC
>DAOLCW010000074.1:0-2274 GCA_035327665.1 Kiritimatiellia bacterium | reverse complement strand
AACATCACGCTCCGCCAGCAACGCCTCCACCTGACTCCGCAACTCCGAAACCTCCGCCTCGCGCTGGGCAAGCGCCTCCAGATATCCTGACACATCAATACCTGCCTCGGCCACCATCCCCGACTCATCCCGCGGCCCCAAGCCATCCAACAACACCCTCAATCCCGCAATCTCCCCCTCCAAGCTCGACGCATGATCCGACTGCCGCCGTTGCAAACTCAACAACACGTCCGTCTGCTCACGGATCGCCCGCATCCATGCCACACTATCCAGAAGCGCCTGCCGCAATCCGTCCAAAGCCTCCCCCTCCAAACCTGACCGAGCCATGATTTGCTCTGCTTCCAACCGAACCTTGCGAATCGTTACCCCCAGCTCATAAAGACCATCCCGCAGATTTCGAATCTCTACCTGTTCCGCGGCTACACTCTCCACCAGTTGACCTTGAAGCGCCGTCAAACCATCCAGCCGGGCGTCCATCTCCCCAAAGGAAATTCCTACAAACCACCCGCACCCCAAAAAACCAACCAGTAAATATTTTAGCCCTTGGTTCATACTTGTCTCCACATTCACCTGTTCGCCCCACCCGGAGTGTCCGGTAAAGGCCACGGCCAACCTCGAGAACCCTCCCGGTTCCCGCAATCGTGCACAGCCTTCCATCATGCACCAAGAACCTTGAAAAACGCAAGACTCCGCCCATTGAACATTCCCCACGCCCGTGTAAGACCCGATAACCATCCGGCACGACAACCGCGCACCTCAAAAACCATTGCCCAATCCCTTCCTCCTCCCTTATCGTCCCCTAACATGAATCGACGCCTCATCCTTCCCGGATTACTTCTCCTTACCCTCGTCGCCGCCTGCGACCTCCGACCCCGCGAGACCGCCCCGGTCCCCGCCCCCGAACCGCCCCGGCCATCCCTCGCCGAGGCCATCCACACTGGAAACATTGCCGAACTCGAACGCCTCCACCTCGAAGGCAAAGACTGGTCCTGGCCCGACGACCGCGGCGATACCCCCCTCACCCTCGCCGTCCAAGCCGCCCAACTCCCCGTCATCGAATGGCTTATCGCCCGCGAAGCCGACCTCCGCATCGCCAATGCCGATGGCAAAACCCCACTTCACCTCGCCGCAGAAAAAGGCAGCCTCCCCATCGCCACCGCCCTCTTCACCTCCGACATCGACCTCGACGCCATCGACGCCCAAGGCCAAACCCCCGCCCAAATCGCCTATCACCTCGGACACCTCGACCTCGTCGAATGGCTCGTCGCCGCCGGATCCTCCTTTCTCCTCCCCGAACTCGACCTCGAAGACGAACCCGAAGATGAACTCACCCCCACCGCGCCCGTCCGCACCGAAGGGGACTTCCGAATGTGGACCAGCGCCACCGGCCAAACCCTCGAAGCCGAATTCACCGAACTCGTCCAGGATGTCGTCGTCCTCCGCTCCCCTGACGACCGCATGTTCCGCATCCCCATCCATCGCCTCGGTTCCGAAAGTCAGATTCTCGCCCGCCAACTCTCCATCGCCGAACTCCCCTCCGTCGGGCGCACCCGCCGCGACCCCTCCCGCCCCGGTGAAGGTCGCAGCCTCGCTCGTCGCATCGGAAACCAAAAAGGCTGGGAAGTCCTTGAAGGCGCCCGCTGGATTCGCCATGCCGCCAACGACGGCGATTCCTTCCATGTCCGCCACGACGGCAACCACTACATCTTCCGCCTCTACTACGTCGACGCCGCCGAAACCAGCCTCGCCTTCCCCCAGCGCGTCCACGATCAGGCCAAATACTTTGGCACCACCGTCAACGAAACCCTACGACTCGGCAAGGATGCCACCACCTTCGTCGAGAAACATATGGCCAAGCGGCCCTTCACCGTCGTCACCCGATGGGAAAACGCCCGCGGCAGCAGCTCCCTCCCCCGCCACTATGCCTTTATCGTCGTCGATGATGGCGACCTCGACGAACTCCTCGTCGAAGCCGGACTTGTCCGCATTTTTGGTATGCCCGTCGACGGCAACTATGGCCGCCTCAAACGCCGGGAGCTCCAGCGCCTCGAACAGCGAGCCCGTTCCGAACGTGCTGGCGCCTGGAAAAAAAGCTCCGATACCGCCGCCTCCCCCTGATCCCCCCACGCCGTAGCCCCGGCTCCCCACGCCTCCCCCTCCGTGTCCTCCGTGATCTCCGTGGTTAAAGAATCTCCCCTTCCTCCTCCGCACCCCAGTTTCCAAACCGCCACCTTGGAAAACCACCCTCCTTCCGTTTCCAAACCTTGGAAAACC
>DAOLCW010000073.1:0-14459 GCA_035327665.1 Kiritimatiellia bacterium | reverse complement strand
AACCGCTGACCTCGTCCTTACCAAGGACGTGCTCTACCAACTGAGCTACGTGGGCAATACGTCTCCAGCAATTCCGCCTGCTGTACAGCGACCCGCTTTGCCGATTCCCCTTCACCGCGTATCGACCGCCTGCCTGGATCCAACAAGCGCAAAGTAGAAAAAGACTTCCCGGCAAACCCTCCCCCGAACTCTCGAATCTCTTCGAGAAACAGGGTTGTGCATGTCGAGCGTCTCGTCTACGTTATCCTCCGTCTCGCACGCCAAAGGCCCGCGCTCCAGACGAAAAACTGGGTTACCTTCACAAAACCGGGCAAGGTTTGTCAACGATGGAATCAAATTATTTTTCTAATCCCTCCCGCCCCCCGGTGATCGGAATCCTTGGCGGTGGCCAACTCGCAAAAATGCTCGCCGCCGCCGCGCGTCCTCTCGGCGTCCACGTCCGGATCCTCTCCCCCTCCCCCGAGGCCCTCCTCCCCGGTATGTTCGATCACCCCACCATCGCACTCTGGACCCCTAAATCCCTGCGCGCCTTCGCCCAAACCGTCGACGTTATCACGCTGGAGAGCGAGTTCGTCGATGCCGACCTCCTCGAAGCTGCCGCCGAAATTTGTCCGGTCTTCCCCCACCCCTCCGCCATACGCATCATTCAAGACAAACTCACCCAACGAAACACCCTCCACGCGGAAAACTTGCCGGTTTCTCCTTACCAACCTGTTGAATGCAAAGATGATATAGAAGATTTTGCCCATACCCACGGATGGCCGCTCGTCCTTAAAAAACGCCGCAATGGCTACGACGGAAAAGGCAACGCAACCCTCACCGGACCCGAATCCATTCCCGCCGCATGGAACGATTTAAGACACTCCAATGCAGAACTTTACGTAGAGGCTTGGTGCCCATTTGAACGTGAAGTCGCCATGATGATTACCCGAGGCCAAGACGGTCAAATCGCCACCTACCCGGTGGTAGACACTGTTCAAAAAGACCATATCTGTCATCATGTTACCGCCCCATCATCCCTTCAGAGCCATGAACAGCAAGAGGTTGCAACAATTGCGACCAAAGCTGTGGCGGCGTTTAATCTTGTTGGCTCGGTTGGAGTGGAACTGTTTCGCCAGGCCGACGGAACCCTTCTCATCAACGAAATGGCCCCCCGTGTCCACAATTCCGGCCATTACACGATCGAGGCTTGTCACTGCTCCCAATTCGAAAACCACATTCGCGCCATCCTCGGCTGGCCCCTTGGCGACGCCAGCCTTCGCGTCCCCGCTGCCGCCATGGTCAACCTCCTCGGCCAAACCTCCGGTCCCGGTTGGCCACGCAACATCGAGGCCGCCCTCCATCACCCCTCCGTTTCCCTTCACATCTACGGAAAGGCCGAGTCCCGGCCCGGACGAAAAATGGGCCACCTCACCGCCACCGGCCACACCCGCGACCAAGCTTTGAGCCAAGCCCTTCAAGCAGCTCAGGTCACCTTTTAGAAATCCTCACAAGCTTCCAGCGCTTCCTGAAGCCGCCGCAGAATCTCCTCCTTGGTAATCAGATCCCCTTGCCCGATCCCCGGACACTCCCGCGACGTTTTCCGCCAAGCCGCTTCCGACCTCACAATCTCCGGCCAGAAAGGATACGTCCGGCATTGGGAGGGACGAGCCTCGTAGATCCCGCACCTGACTCCCTCCAGAAAAACGCAGTCCCCGTTCTCCCTCTCCTTCAAGCTATACCCCTTCCCATAGCGGTAAGCATAGGCCTCCAGAAAAGCCTCCTCCGCCATCCCCATACGGGTCGCCATCCGCCTCCCCTCCTCCTCGGTAAAAAGAATCACCCCAGGCGCACCGGTGCAGCATTGCCCACACCCCGTGCAGGAAAATCGCAACCCCTCATCAAAAAAATACGACCGGTCCAACCCTCCACGTTGCTCCTCCGTTCTCATGTGCCCTTCCGTACCCTCGTCCGCTTGAGATGATTCAATTCCTTTAACCCTCCTTCGATCCATCCTCAAGCAGCTTCCACCCCTGAATCTGCTTCCATTCTTCATCCACCAGCGGACGCCAGCGGCCCGTCCGTTCCCGCAACTGAACCGCATCGTCCCGCAGCACCAAACTCGTCACATGCCGACCCGCGGCATTAAACACATGGGTCCGCCCCCGTCCTCCCACCACCACCAGCGTCTCCGCTTTCTCATCGTAACGCCATCCTGCCCGGGGCGCATGACGCGCATCGTCCAACGCCTTGTGAATTGGACGCTGATCCTTACGCCGTTCCGCCACATGCTTCGTCCGCCGTCGCTCTTGACGTCCTCCTCGTTCAATCCCTTCCGCCAGCTTCCGCAGTATCGACGGAACCCTCCCCAGCTCACGATTCGCGGCCGCCACCTGCCCCGTCTCCCGAAACGCCCTTACCGTTTGTTGAAGCGATGCCACCTCCTGCTCTGCCACCCCGATCGCCCACCCAAGCTCTGGAGCCCATTCCCTCGCCATCGCCTCGCTGAACGTCATCCCGCCCGGCAGCGACACCACCGGATTCACATGCAACGCAAACATTCCGTGCCGGTCCCGCGACTCCACCACCTGCAAGGTTACCGCCACCCGGATCACCCCTTGCCGCCCCCCGTTTCCCGGTACCGGAAAATACCCCGCCACCACCTGGCCAAGAATCGAGAACGTCTTCGATCCCCTCCCGAACGAGGCGAGCTGACGCCCCTTCACATCCTTCCCGCGTTGCACCAGCGCCACTTTGCCCGGCACCGCCTCGAACAAATCCCCCACCCGTTCATCCTGCAAATCCAACAACACCTGATGAAACTCCACCCATTCCGGCCGCCCCGTCTCGTCGTAACCCTTAAACACGAATCCCGGACCCGGAGGCCCCGCCTGCTCCACTTCCGCCGACTCACTGCGAAAGCAAAACACCTTCCCTCTCGTGAACAACTCCCGGCCCGCCTCCACATCCGCAAGTTGGGGAACCAGTTGATCGACCACCGCCGGATCGAATCCCAACGCCCACTTCTCCCCCGGACGCACCCGAACCCGCAACGTAACCTCGAACTCTCCCGCCTTCGGCAACAACGCCCCGAAATGCTGACCATACGTATCCCGAATCAACGTCCGCAAAACATCCGCCGCCGCCCGCTCCCGCCGCGACTCCCGACCCATCGGCTCCTTCGCTTCACGTTCCGTCGTCTCCTCCATGACCGAACTATACCTGCCCCCAACCCGTTACGCCAGTCGCGAACCTCTGCCTTTCGAACCGCCGGAACCCGCGCTTGCTTTCAGCCCGCAAACCTCTACACTCCCGCGCCCTGTTCCCTCCACCAAGGCCAAGGACCCCCATGAGCTTACATTTCCGAAACATCGCCATCATCGCCCACGTCGACCACGGCAAAACCACCCTCGTCGACAAACTCCTCCATCAGGCCGGCGTCTTCCGCGCCAACGAAGCCGTCGAGGAACGGGCCATGGACTCCATGGATCTCGAACGCGAAAAAGGCATCACCATCAAAGCCAAAAATGCCTCCGTTCACTGGAACGATTACATCATCAACATCGTCGACACCCCCGGCCACGCCGACTTCGGCGGCGAAGTCGAGCGCATCATGGGCATGGTTGAGGGCGTCCTCCTCCTCGTCGACGCCTTCGACGGGCCCCAGGCCCAAACCCGGTTCGTCCTCAAGAAAGCCCTCGACCACGGACTCAAAGTCATCGTCGTCGTCAACAAGATCGACCGCGAATTTGCCAACCCCCACGCCGCCCACGACAAGGTTCTCGAACTCCTTCTCGACCTCCACGCCACCGAGGAACAGTTCAACGCCCCCTTCGTCTACGCCAGCGCCATGCACGGCTATGCCATCCATAACGTCGGCGACACCCCCGAGAACATGGTTCCCCTCTTCGATGCCATCATCCAGCATATCCCTCCGCCCAAGGTCTTCCCCGATGAAGCCTTCCGCATGCTCATCAGCAACATGGACTGGAGCAACTACGTCGGCCGCATCGCCATCGGAAAAGTCATCAGCGGCTCCGCCAAAGTCGGCGAACCCATCTACTGCATTCACCGCGATGGCCGCCGCGAACGCGCCGCCATCACCAAAATCTTTGAATTCAGCGGCATGAAATCCTCCGAAGCCGGCATCGCCGAAGCCGGGAACATCGTCGGCATCTCCGGCTTCAAAGATCTCGACATCGGCGAAACCCTGTGCGCCAACGAAACCCAGGAACCCCTCCCCTTCTCCATCATCGATCCCCCCACCATCCAGATGCAGTTCTGCGTCAACGACGGCCCCCTCGCCGGACGCGAAGGCAAGTTCGTCACCGCCCGCCACCTCCGTGAGCGCCTCGTCAAGGAAACCCGCACCAACATCTCCCTGTCCGTATCCGACACCGAACTCCCCAACATCTTCCTCGTCAGCGCCCGCGGCGAACTCCAGATCGCCATCCTCGTCGAGCAAATGCGTCGCGAAGGGTTCGAGATCCTCGTCTCCCGTCCCCAGGTCATCTTCAAAAAGGAGGACGGCCAAACCCTCGAACCCTTCGAAACCCTCTGGGTCGACCTCCCCAACGAATGCCTCGGCGACCTCCTCCAAAACGCCGCCTCCCGCAAGGCTCAAATCACCAACATGAGCCACCATGGCGACCGCGTCCAAGTCGAAGCCGTCATCCCCACCCGCGGCATCATCGGCCTCGAAACCGACCTCGTCAACCTCACCAGCGGCCGCGCCGTCATGAGCCACCTCTTCAAGGAATACGGCCCCCACGCTGGCCCCGTCACCTCCCGCATCACCGGCACCCTCGTCTCCATGGAAGCTGGCACCGCCACCTCCTACGCCCTCGAAATGCTCCAGGAGCGCGGGCGCCTCTTCATCGGTCCCGGCGACGAAGTCTACGAAGGCATGATCATCGGCGAAAATCCCCGCAACGACGACCTCCCCGTCAACCCCACCAAAACCAAACATCTCAGCAACGTCCGCGCCTCCGGCAAGGACAAGACCGTCACCCTTGAGCCCCCCCTTAAAATGTCCCTCGAGCACGCCATCGAATACATCGCGGGCGACGAACTCGTCGAGGCCACCCCCAAAAGCCTCCGCCTCCGCAAGCGCGTTCTCAACGCCACCCAGCGCAAGCGCGCCGCTCAAAAGGAAGAGGATCTCGGCACCTGATCCCAACCCTCCCACCGTGCGGGGGGTCAGGGCAGGGAAACCCGGTAAACCCTTGACGGCCCCGTTCCCATCGGTTCCGTCCAATTCATAAATACCGCCCCCGGACCCGCAACAAGGTTGGTCACCACGCTCCACGGCCCCCCCGGCTCCACCGCTGCCTCCACCAGATACTCCTGCCCCGGTACGGATGCCCACACCAACCGTGTCCCCACCGCATCCTTCATCAGGTCATACGCCACAAAATCCCGGTCAGGATCCAACCGGTCATACACCCCCGTCCCTGCCTCATCCCGTATCGCCACCATCGGCAACGCCAGAAAACCCGAAGGCGCGATGTTCGGCGAACTGATCCCCGCCGGTGCCTGCGCGACCAACCCTCCTCCGTCCTGCGTCTGATACGCCGCCGAGGCCACATACACCACCTCCGGCATAAAACCAAACGCCTGCACCACATCGATCACCCCCTCCATCTGTCCGCTATTCAAAGCAGCCTTCGTCGCCACCGAGCCGGCCGGCGCATTGAACCACCCCACAAAATCGCCCTCGCTTTCCGCTCCCATAAACGGCTTGATCGACATATTCATCGCCACATTCCCGCTTTTCGCCCATGGAGCCGGCGACGACGCCGTTGGAAGCAACACATCCGTCACAAAAATAAAGTGATCATTCTTCGTCGTATCCCCCGGGTGAATCCCCGTCGACCACGTTGCCACGTAAAGCAATGACGTTCGAACCGCCGCGTAGATCGTCATCCCCGGACTCGATTGAAGGTACGACCCAAAATCCGCCACCCCGTCCATGATAAAAGGTGGGAACAACGGCAAGGTCGTGCACACCTGCCCCGATTGAGCTGAACTACCCACCCCATTCGTCGCCACCACCCGCCAACAATGCGTGCTCCCCGGAACCAACCCGGAATTCGTAAACGTGGTCGATGACGTCGTCCCCACCAACGACCCGTTACGCAGCACCCGGTATCCCGTCGCCCCGCACACCGCGTTCCACGTGACCCGCACCGCATTCGTCTGCACCGGAACCACCTGCACCCCCATGGGTACCGAAGGAACCTGGGGCGTCGCCGGCGAACGGAAGGCCGCCACGATCCCCGCCGTCTCCCGGATCGTCCGCGCATTGTCCTGCGTCGCATTTCCGGTTGGTGTGCCGAAAAAATTCACATTCGGATTGGAAAAATGACCCACCGTGAATCCCGGATCATACGCCATCACCGTCTTGTTCAAGTTGTTGTTATTGATGAATCGATACCCCTGAGAATACCCATGCGCCCGGCACCCACTCAAATTGCCTGGATCATGGTCGCACCCGAAATTGTGGCCGAACTCATGAATCAATACATAATGACTCAACTCGATTCGCCGCGACACACTGAACCCCTGCGACGCAAATTGAGGACCAATCGACGAAGGACACATAATCCACGCCAACCCTCCGAATTGACCGGATTCCGTGATCAATTGCACCAGGTCCGCCCCGTGAAGATCCCGCAAACAGTGGACCTCATCCAGAAAGCCATCGTGAGTATCGGTGAGGCGATTCAAATCCGTGAACATGTCCCCCGATTCCACATAATCGACCTCGCCGAGGTAAACCAATCGGATCGCCACATCCAACTGACTGTTCCCCATCACCAGATTGGCTTGGGCGATTGCATTTTGAATCTGGGCTTCAACTTGCCCAACCCCTCCCGCTCCGACTCGCGCCGACGGCGTGTAAACCACCGCCACATCCACCGTCACCGTACCCGTCGAAAACGGGACAATCTCCGCCGTTAGACCCATGGATACAGGCTCCGGTTCCCCCCGCACACCACCCCCGCAAGGCTTCAATTGCTCCGGGTCCACCTCCACCACCTCCACCACATCATGACCCAAACCTTGAAGGAGATAACGACCTTCGCGCGGATCTTCAATCACCCCGTGAAACCCTCCTGCCTCGTAGGTCAGAAACGCATGCGCATGAGGACGGCCTGCAACCTCCAAAACCATCGTGTATCGATCCGGTCCCCGAACCTTCACCGAGAGGACATCCAGCCTCCATGCCTCCCCCCCGAACAGTGAAATCTCCATTCCCACCCCCGCCAAATCCTCCCCTCCCGAAACCTGAACCTCAAACCAGGACCGGTTCAGCCTCGCCAACTCCTGCCTCCGGGCCGGAACCCCCGAGCTACGCCCCATGATTTCCGGCGGCATCATCTCCCGCCCCGCCGGCAAAAGAACCGGAATCCGCTCGTCCGCAAGTACCGGAAAGACCAACCCGGCCGTCAAAAACAAAAGTGTAAGCCGAAACAACAAAACCTTTTCCTCAAAGCCAATGATGGCGACAAAGTACGCCCAACCTTTCCTCCCGTCAAAAGCCTTCCCGTCATACCTCCGGAAGCGATGGTGAATCCTGTCCGTTTGGAGTGCGGGATCTTGATCCCGCTTTGTCCTTCGCTTCTCGAAGCGAAGGTTAACGAAATACCACCTCCCGTGGTTACTCCTCCTCCACCTCCACCTCCTCGCTACGCGCCGGCCGTACCGCTCCACGCACCCTCTCCGCCGCCTGCTTGGGCAGATTCTTCGTCACCTCCATCTGCCCCGACTCCGACACATCCACTTCCACCAACGACGCCGGCCGCCCTCCCCCACCCGCCCCATCCGCATCAAAAGCCGACCCTGCCGGAGCCTCCGCCACCTCCCAGGTCACCGTCTCACATCCCACCCCCACCCCCAGCCAAACCGCAAACAGTCCCGCTCGAATCTTCATGCCATGCCTCCAGATAAATCGTCCGGCCTCGAACCAACCGCCAACGAACCCCGCCCCCTTCGCGCCATCACTTCCCCTGCCAGCGCCCGGTACGCCGTCGCCCCCGTCGAGATCCGGTCATACTGGATGATCGGCTGCCCGTAGCTCGGCGCCTCGCTCAAACGCACGCTCCGTGGAATCAACGTTTCATACACCTTCTCCCCAAAGTGTTGAACCACCTGCTGCACCACCTGCTGCGAAAGATTGGTCCGACCGTCATACATCGTCATCAAAATCCCCTCCACCTCCAACCGTGGATTCGCCCCGCCCGCCTTCAACTGCTCGACCAGCCGCACCATCACCGACAACCCCTCCAGCGCATAATACTCGCACTGAATCGGCATCAAAAGCCCATCCGCAAACGTCAACGCATTCATCGTCAACACCCCCAGCGAAGGCGGACAATCCACCAGCACGAAATCATACCTCCGCTCCGCCAGAACCGGAGCCATCGCCTCCGAAAGCCGGTGCAAATAACGCTCCAACCGCGCCGTCTCGATCTCCGCCCCCGCCAGATTCACCTCCGCCGGAATCAAATCCAAACCCGCCACCTGCGTCGACACCACCACCTCCGCCGCCGTTCCCTCCCCCAGCAGCGCCGGATACAAACTCCACCCCTCCCGCTTCTCCACCCCCAACCCGCTCGTCGCATTCGCCTGCGCATCGAAATCCACCAGCAGCACCCGCATCCCCTTCTCCGCCAGACACGCGGCAAGATTCACCGAGGTCGTGGTCTTCCCCACCCCGCCCTTCTGGTTCGCCACCGCAAGTATCCTCGCTCTGCTCATCGCATCGCTTCCGTTTCCTCTTTCATCTTCCGAAGCCGGTTCCGCAACGTAAACTTCTTCGCCGCCGACATCCGGTCGATGAACAGAACCCCGTTCAAGTGGTCTACCTCATGCTGAACCACCCGGGCCACAAACCCACGCAAATCCAGCTCATGCGACCTCCCCTCCAGATCCATGTAGGCCAAACGAATGTCCACCGGGCGCACAATGCTCCCTCGAATCCCCGGAAAACTCAGGCACCCTTCCTCATGGCTGTCCGTCTTCGCCGAACTCGAAAGGATCCGCGGATTCAACAGCACCCACGGCATCCCCGGCAAATCCGGGTTCAGCCGGTTCCCCTCGTCGTCGAGATCATACTCCTCCGGAACCTCCACCACGCAAATCGACCGCGTCTCCCCAATCTGCTGGGCCGCCAACCCCACCCCCGTGTTCGCACGCATCGCCTCCACCATCTCCTCCGCCAGCGCCCGCAGCTCCGCGTCCACCTCCGCCACCGGCACCGACACCTCCCGCAACACCGGATCCCCGTACTCTCGTATCGCTCGTTTCAACACCTTCTCCATCTTCGGTTATACTTTAAACGACCATCCTAAACCATCCCCTCCCAACAATCAATGATCCCCGGCTTGCCGAATCTCCCCGAACAAGACATGATCCCCACCACATCCACGCCATGAACGACACCCTCATCGTAATCCCCACCTACAACGAAGTCGACAACGTCCGCGAAATCTCCGCCGCCGTTCATCGCCACGCCCCCTGGGCCGACATCCTCTTCGTCGACGACAACTCCCCCGACGGCACCGGCCCCCTCGTCGACCAACTCTCCGCTGCCGACCCCCGCATCCATGCCCTCCACCGACCCGGCAAACAAGGGCTCGGACGCGCCTACATCGCCGGCTTTCGCTGGGCCCTCGAACGATCCTACCAATTCATCTTCGAAATGGACGCCGACTTCTCCCACGACCCCGCCGCCATCCCCGCCTTCCGCGCCGCCGCCGACCGCGCCGACCTTTGCCTCGGCACCCGCTACAAAGGCGGCATCCGCGTCACCAACTGGCCCCTCAGTCGCCTTGCCCTCAGCAAAGGCGCTGCCCTCTACGTCCAAATCGTCACCGGCATGCCCTTCACCGACCCCACCGGCGGCTACAAATGCTTCCGCCGTACCGTCCTCGAAACCATCGACCTCGCTTCCGTCACCTCCAACGGCTACTCCTTCCAGGTCGAACTCTCCCACAAAGCCTGGCTCAACGGATTCGCCATCGAAGAAGTCCCCATCACCTTCGAAGAACGCCGCTCCGGCGCCTCCAAAATGAGCGCCGGCATCGTCCGCGAAGCCCTCTGGGTCGTCTGGAAACTCACCCTCGCCAGCCGCTTCCGCCGCGCCCCTGCCCCCGTTCACCCCAAAAGCGTTCTCGCCCAAACCCCCTCCCCGCAATGACCTCCCTCCTCCCCTGGCTCGCCGCCCTCCGCCCCCGCCAATGGGCCAAAAACGTCCTCGTCTTTGCCGCCCTCGTCTTCGCCCTCGGCGACCGCGCCCAATCCATCGACCTCCTTCCCGCCCTTCTCCTTTCCACCCTCGCCTTCCTTGCCTTCTGCCTCATCTCTAGCAGCGTCTACCTCTTCAACGATATCCGCGACCGCGACCACGACCGCCACCATCCCTTCAAACGCCATCGCCCCATCGCCGCCGGAACCGTCCCCGTCCCCGGAGCCGTCCTTCTTGGCCTCACCCTCCTCCTCGCCGGACTACTCATCGGCTACTCCGTCAGTAAGCCCTTCCTCGGCATCCTCCTCCTCTACATTGCCATCCAAATCGCCTACACGTGGAAACTCAAACACATCGCCCTCCTCGACATCTTCATCATCGCCGCCGGCTTCGTCCTCCGTGCCATGTCCGGAGGCCTCGCCATTCACGTCGTCATCTCCCCCTGGCTTCTCCTCTGCACCCTCCTCCTCGCCCTTTTCCTTGCCCTCTGCAAGCGCCGCCAGGAAAAAATCGTCTCCGAAGGCGACCACCGCCAATCCCGCACCTCCCTTCTTGCCTACGACGCCCGCCTTCTCGACCAACTCATCACCATGACCGGCACCGCCGCCATGGTTTCCTACGCCCTCTACACCTTCGCCCCCGAAACCGTCGCCAAATTCGGTTCCCATCGCCTCGGCCTCACCATCCCCTTCGTCATGTTCGGCATCTTCCGCTACATGGACCTCGTCTACCGCCACAACCAGGGCGAACGCCCTGAAAAGGTCCTAATGACCGATATCCCCCTCATCACCACCCTTCTCCTCTACGGCCTCACCGCCCTCCTCCTCATCCTCGCCCCCACCGCCTTCTAACCCCCCAGGTAGGGCGAACCCTCCGGGTGAGCCGCCCATCACCGCACCCCCCAGGTAGGGCGAACCCTCCGGGTGAGCCGCCCTCAATCACCCTTCCTCTCCAAAATATTTTCAGCAAATCCCCCGCTCCCCCTGTCTATCCCTACTGTCCGGAACCGTGCATGAGCCTTGACGCCGGGAAGGCCTTCCCCCTACCCTGTCGGCTTTTTGACCGTCCCTCCGAACCAACCATCCGGAAACGACAGGAAGACCTCATGGAGCCTACCCTCAACCACCACGACGGCCGTAGCATCGACGCCACCCTCACCGAAGCCAACGCCTTCTTCGACCAAAAATCCGGACCCTTCTTCCGTCCCGTCGACTGGCTCGCCTTCTGGATTTGCTTCCTCGTCACCTTCGTCGTCTACTTCCACACCATGGCCCCCACCGTCACCCTCGAGGACTCCGGGGAGCTTGCCGTCGCCTCCGACTACCTCGGCGTACCCCACCCCCCCGGCTACCCCATCTGGACCCTCGTCACCTGGTTCGGCCAATGGATCTTCCACTGGGTCAAATACTTCGGCTATCCCGACGAAAACATCACCATCCTCTTCCAATCCGCCTACGCCGCCCTCAACCCCGACGCCTTCCAAGGCTACGCCAACCCCGCCTTCGGCGTCACCCTCATCGGCTCCGTCCTCGCCGGCGCCCTCGCCTGCGGCTTCTTCTCCCTCATGGCCAGCCGCTCCAGCGCCGACATCATGCGCAGCTACCAAAAAGCCGTCGACGTCGTCGGCCTAAAATCCGAAAACCAGCTTTGCCTCGTCGCCGGTGTCGTCTCCGGACTCCTCTTCGCCTTCAGTCCCGTACTATGGTCCCAGTCCACCATCGTCGAGGTCTACAGCCTCAACGCCCTCTTTATGGTCCTCACCATGCTCCTCACCTACCGCTGGATGTGCCGCCCCAACGAGGATTACATCCTCTTCATCGCCGCCTTCATCTTCGGCCTTGGCCTCACCAACCACCAGAGCCTCCTCTTCCTCGCCCCTGCCCTCCTCGCCGCCATCGGCTTCCGCAACCGCGACCTCTTCCGCGACTGCTGGGCCGCCCTCTTTTGGCTCGTCGCCGGCATCTGCATCTACCAGGCCAGCCGCATCGACCCCTCCATCAGCCCCAACCTCCTCTCCAAAAAACAAAACCTCTACACCGCCGGCATCATTTTCATCCTCCTTCCCGCCGGCCTCTTCCTCATCAAGCGCGAACTCTTCACCGAGTGGAAACGCCTCATCCCCCTCATCCTCCTCGCCGGGCTCGGCCTATCCTTCTACGCCTACCTCCCCGTCTCCTCCGAACAAAATCCCCCCATGAACTGGGGCTACCCCCGCACCGTCGAAGGCTTCTGGCACGCCGTCAGCCGCGGCCAATACGAAAAAATCGACCCCGTCGACAACTTCAAACACGCCATCGCAAACCCCGACTACTTCGCCACCCTCGTCCACAAAATCATCTTCGACTTCCGCGACGCCACCTCCGTCGTCTCCCAGTTCGAATGGTACCTCTCCATCTTCGTCATCGTACCCTTCCTCTTCCTCCGCCGGATGTCCCGCGAGGCCGCCACCTGGCTCATCACCTCCTTCGTCGCCTTCTTCTTCATGACCTTCGTCTTCATCATCTTCCAATACCCCAGCCCCGATGTGCAGCAACTCTTCATCGGACGCGTCCAGTACATCCAGGCCCATGCCATCTTCGCCCTCTGGATCTGCTACGGCATGATCTTCACCATGACCTTCCTTGAAATCCGTACCAACGCAAACCCCCTCGTCAAATACGCCGGCATCGCCCTCATGCTCCTCTCCCTCCTCGTCCCCATCCACCGAAACTACTTCGACGAGGAATTCATCAAAATGGTCGGTGGCGCCGAGCAAAACGGCCACGACTTCGGCTGGCAATTCGGCCACTGGCAGCTCCAGGGCGTCGAAGCCATCCTCAACGAAATCTACGAACATGAACGCGAAACCTACCCCAACCCCGACTACCCCCCGCCCATGACCACCAACGCCATCTTCTTCGGCGGCACCGATCCCGGGCGGTTCGTCCCCACCTACATGATCTACTCCGCCCACGTCCGCGGCGACGTCCACCTCATCACCCAAAACGCCCTCGCCGACAACACCTACATGAGCGTCATGCGCGACCTCTACGGCGACCAAATCTGGATCCCCTCCCAGCAAGACAGCAACCTCGCCTTCCAGGAATACGTCCAGGACGTCCAGGCCGGACGCATCCCCCCCGGCGCCGACGTCACCATCGAAGGCGGACGCGTCAGCGTCCAGGGCGTCCAGGGCGTCATGATGATCAACGGCATCCTCGCCCGTAAAATCTTCGACGCCAACAAACACAAACACGACTTCTACGTCGAAGAAAGCTACGTCATCCCCTGGATGTACCCCTTCCTCGAGCCCCACGGCCTCATCATGAAAATCAACACCGAGGAACTCCCCGGCCTCACCCCCGAAATGGTCCGCAACGACCGCGAATTCTGGGACTGGTACGTCGAGCGCCTCAAAGGCAACTGGAAATTCCAGCGCGACGTCGTCGCCCGCAAAACCTTCTCCAAACTCCGCAGCGCCATCGCCGGACTCTACTCCTACCGCCGCATGTTCGCAGAAAGCGAATACGCCTTCAAACAGGCCATCGAGCTTTACCCCCTCAGCCCCGAAGCCAACTTCCGCCTCGCCGACATCTACATGCAACAATTCCGCTTCGGCGAAGCCCGTAAAGTCATCGACGCCTTCCTCAAAGAAGATCCCAAAAACCATCGCGTCCGCGACTTCCTCAACCAGATCATCAACATCGAGCAAGCCGACCTCCGCCGCCGCGAACTCGAACAAATCCTCGCCCAGGGCGGCGACGTCAACCTCGCCCTCGAACTCGCCGAAATCTACCGCGCCATGAACCTCGGCGGCATGTACGAAAACCTCCTCAACCGCATCCTCCAGCAACCCGGCCTCCCCCCCCAAATCATCATGAACATCGCCCAAAGCGCCGCCAGCGCCCAGCGCGCCGACCTCGTCGCCCGTGCCCTCGAAGTCTACGTCCAGACCGACCCCAACAACGCCAACGCCTGGATCGACCTCTCCGCCGCCCACGCCATCCTCGGCCGCAACGCCGAAGCCATCCGCTCCCTCCGCCGCGCCATCGAACTCGGCGGCGAACCCGCCCGCGACCTTGTCCGCCGCGACCCCCGCTTCGACATCGTCCGAAACACCCAGGAATTCCAACGCCTCGTCCCCCCCGTCCAAGCCATGCCCAACATGCCCCCCGGCTTCCGCCTCCCGGGCCTCTAATACCAACCCCTACAACTTTACGGTATAAAGAAACGTTTCTTTGCGAAATTT
>DAOLCW010000072.1:0-14459 GCA_035327665.1 Kiritimatiellia bacterium | reverse complement strand
CCCCCCCCACCCATGCCCCCTCCCCCCACCATCCTTACCAACATGGCCTTCTGGCAAAGTCCGGAGTGGCTGGACCGGACGGATTCGATCTATCCCCTTTCACTCAACCGGGGAGATCCCGCCTTCATGCCCTGGTGGAAGGAAGCGTGGACATTGTACCGGCGCAGCCGGGGATATGACCTCGTCCACACCATGGGCATCCGCGAATCCTTCGCCTACGCCTTCCTCTGCTGGATCACCGGTCGGCCCTCCCGCCAAATCATGACCGAGGTCTTCATCGATACCCCCCGCCCCGGCCACCCGCTTTGGATGATTAAAACCTGGCTGTACCGGCAACTCGCCAAACGGGCCATCGGCTTTATCACCAACAGCACATCAGAAATCCAGACCAATGCCGAACGGTTCCAACTTCCCGAACATCGCTTCCGGTATGTGCCACTCAATGCAACGGTTGATTCACCGGAATACCAACCCGCCCCCCAAGGTCACCTCTTCTGCGCGGGTCGTACCCTTCGCGATTACCCGACCCTCGCCCGGGTCATCGAAATGACCACCCAACCCTGGGTCGTGGTCGCCGGCAAGAACGACCTTGCCGACACCACCTTCCCGGATCGCGTTACCATTTATCGGGAAATCGACCGGGAGGCCTATCTTTCCCTTCTCAAGAAAGCAAGCATCGTCATTCTGCCCCTCCTCCCCACGGAACGGGCCACCGGCCAAGTGGTCGTTCTTGAAGCCATGGGATTCGGAAAGCCCGTGATCACCACCCAGGCCCCCGGCACCCTCGATCTCATTGAACATGGGGTCAATGGATACCTCGCTGAACCCGGCGATGCCGCAACCATGACCGCTCAGATCCAACATCTGCTCGATCATCCCGACGAAGCCGAAGCGGTTGGGCGAAAGGCCCTCCATGATGTTCGCGAACGCCATGGTGTCCAACATCACGCCCGGAAACGCATCGAGACCCTCGAAGCGCTGTGGCAGGCAGCCGGTTGCCCCCGTGGTTCACCCGGAAAATAAAGCAGGTAAAGAAAATGCTCGGCGGGGAACGGCGGGGATCTTCCCGACGGGTCTTCCCCCCTGCGGCACGCTTTAAAGTGACTCCAATCCGGATAGCTCCGGATGTCGCGCACAATGAAGATGGCAGATCGCGAGGGCGAGAGCATCGGTCTCATCCTCGCTCGGGGCCGAAGGCAAATTCAACAACCGGACCACCATCGAGCCTACCTGCTCCTTATGGGCCGAGCCCGATCCGACCACCGCTTGTTTCACCCGTCTCGGCGCATGCTCGAACACCGGAACTCCCGCTTCCGCGCATACCGCGAGGACCACCCCCCGCGCCTGACCCAGCGCCATCGCGGTCCGCACATTCTTGCAGTAAAAGATGCCTTCGATCGCGCAAACATCCGGACGGTTTTCCTCGATCAATTGGCGAATCCCTCTCGCTAAACGCATTAAACACTCGGTGTGAGGCCGGGCCTGCGGCGTTTTAATCAACCCGCAACGAATCGCCCGCAGCGAGGAGCCCACCCCCTCCACCACACCGAACCCCGTGCAACGCAGCGCCGTATCTACTCCGAGAACGATCATGGGAAAGTCAAGCCCGGGAGAACGCGCGGACCATCAGGCCGTGACCTCATCCAGAAGCGCGTCCTCCATTTCGAAGGCCGCATACACATTCTGGACATCATCGAGTTCCTCAAGGGAATTGATGAATTTCATCAACGCCTCCGCCTTGTCCTTCTCGGTCACCGGGGTCGAAGTCACCGGAAGTAGCGTCACCTCGGCGTCCTTCGGCTCCAACCCCGCCTCCGTCAACCTTTCCAGCACCTGATTGAACACCGAGGGCTCGGTCAACACTTCGAACGTCTCGCCATCCCGCTGAACATCCTCCGCCCCCGCTTCAAGAGCCAATTCGATCAAGGCATCCTCCCCGATCGCCGAAGCATCCACAAACATCTGGCCCTTCCGCGAAAACGTACGAATCACGCTTCCTTGCGTCCCCAGATTGCCGCCTTGCTTGGAAAATACATGCCGGACCTCCGCCGCCGTCCGGTTCCGGTTGTCGCTCAGGCAAGCCACCACCACCGCAACCCCGCCCGGCGCAAACCCTTCATACACGATTTCCTCCATGGCATCCCCGGCCAACTCGCCCGTTCCCTTCTTGATCGCCCGCTCGATGTTGTCCATCGGCATGTTCGCCCCCCGGGCCTTCTGAATCAACGAACGCAGCGTGATGTTCCCCGCCGGATCTCCGCCCCCCAACCGGGCCGCGACCATGATTTCCTTGGCAATTTTACTGAAAACCTTGCCTTTGACCGCGTCTGAGGCCGCCTTCTTGTGCTTGATGTTTGCCCACTTGCTATGACCAGCCATGCTATTGCTACTCCTCTACAGTATTACCCGTCCCAACCGCTCCGCTGACTCCTACGCAAGGAACCACCGACTTGCCAACCGGGAGAATTCAACATCCCTGCCGGGCTGGTCAATCCTCTTCCGCGCGTTTCCGGGCCGATTCAGCGATGATTTTTTGGGCGAGATTGGCCGGAACCACATCGTAGCGGGCAAACCTCATCTCAAACGTCCCCTGACCCTGGGTCATGCTCCGCAACTCGGAGGCATAACGGAACAATTCCGCCTGGGGAACTTCGGCTTCGATCACCTGGAGCCCGTCATCGCTCCCCACCCCGAGAATGCGTCCGCGCCGATGATTCATATCCCCGGTAATGTCCCCCATGTACTGGTCCGGAAAAATGATCCGCACCGACATCACCGGCTCCAGCAGCACCGGCTTGGCCTTGGCCATCCCGTCGCTGAACGCTCGCGAACCCGCAATCTTGAATGCCACCTCGGAGGAATCCACATCATGATACGTACCGTCGTAAATCCGGACCCGGGTCCGGATCACCGGATAGCCCGCCACCACCCCGTGGGTCATCCCCTCCACCACGCCTTTTTCCACGGCGGGAATGAAATTCTTGGGAATCGCACCCCCCACAACTTCATTCACAAACCAATCCGTCTCCCCGTCCGCCATCGGCTCCACCCGCAGGTACACCTCTCCGTATTGCCCCCGGCCGCCACTTTGCTTCTTGTGCTTGTAGTGCCCTTCCCCCCGCCCGTTGATCGCCTCTTTGTAGGCCACCTTTGGAACCGAGGTCTCCACATCCACATTGCTTCGCTTGCGCATCCGGCCCAGCGAGACATCAATATGGATATCCCCCATTCCCGACAGGATTAATTCGTGGGTCTCCACGTTGCGCTCCACCACCAAGGTCAAATCCTCCTCGGCCAGACGGTGCAACCCGACCCCGATCTTGTCGTCGTCGCCCGCGCTCTTCGGCATGACCGCCACCATTGTGGTCGGATGCGGAAACTCGATCGGCGGAAGGGCTTGGGTCCCCCCCTGGTCGGACAACGTGTCGTTGATCTTCGTGAATTTCAGCTTGGCGAGGGCGACGATATCCCCCGCCGACGCTTCGGTGACCGTCTCGTCCTTGCGCCCGTTCAACGCATGTAAAGGTCCAATCCGCTCCTTCTGGCCCTGGGTGATGTTGAAGATTTCCGTGTCCGCTCGCAGCGTCCCCCCAAACACCCGGACAAAACTCAATTGCCCAACGTAGGGATCGTTCACTGCCCGCCACACCAACCCCACGAACGGAGCATCCGCCGCCACATTCACCGGATTGCCTTCCGCATCCATCACCTCCCGGTCCAACGGCGAAGGAAACAACCGCGCCACCTCATTGAGAAGTTCGGTAACGCCCTCTTCTCCCGCCAGCGCCTCCGCTTCAAACACCGGAAAGACATGCCGCTGCCGGATCGCCGCCCGCAATCCAGTCCGTAACTCATCGGCATCGAGGTGTTCGCCGCTCAAATACTTCTCCAGCAGGGAGTCGTCCTCTTCCGCCGCATCCTCCTCCAGCACATGAATCGCCGCCTCCGCCTCTTCCGCCAATTCCTCGGGAATCTTGGTCTCCTCGAGCAAATCCACAATGTGATGCCGGTCATGGGTCGGCAGCTCCACCGGAACCACCGTCTTGCCCCAGGCCGATTGCAACGTCCCGAGGATCCCGTCGAAGTCGGCATTCTCCTTGTCGAGACCGGTAATCACAATGCCCACCGGAAGCCCCATCCGCTCGCACAACCGCCACGCCCGGGTCGTTCCCACCTGAATCCCCGAAACCGCGTCCACCACCAGCAGAGCCGCATCCGCCACCGACACCGCCGAAATGGTCTGACCAAAGAAATCCGCATACCCCGGGGTGTCGATCACCGTCAACTTGATCTCTTCGCCCACCGAGCTCTTGTAGCTCATCACAAAGGGCTTGGCCCAAATCGAGATTTTCCGCTCCTTTTCCTCCTCCGTCCAATCCGCCATCGACGAGCCCGCCGTGGTCAGCCCTTGACGGTCGTTGACCCCCGCCTTGTGCAGGATCGCGTCCAGCAAGGTGGTCTTTCCGGAACCGGTATGACCAAGAAGAACAACGTTGCGGTGGTTGACGACGGGAATATCACTCATCTCTTTTTTACCTTTCGCAGGGGGCCAAGTTGTTCCAAACCACAGCAAGTCTACCCCGCAGTGATCAGGCGCAAACCAACCTAATCCGACCTAAACCTTTGGGCAATGGTTTTTGTACACCTGGACACCGGATGTCCATGTCGGGGAATCCATGAAGTGAAGAGGCCATAATCGTCGGGTGGGAACACCCCGACCGGGCCTCGAACATCATGCCTGCGATCGCACCCCGGAGTTTCGATCAACTTTCCGATGAGCGATCCGACAACGCTGCCTTCACCTCTTCGGGAATGTACTTGGAATCCGTCCACTCCTTCTTGACCGGCGACTCCTCGACCATCTTCACGCTCGCGAGCAGGATGTCCCGTCGACTGACCTGCCCGACCAGTTTTCCGTCGTCCAACACCGGCAACCGGCGGTACGAGTGGTTTAAGAACAGGGAGGCGGCCTTGAAGATGTCGTCGTCCGCATCCAGGGTCTGAATGTCTTTGATCATGTAATCGCTGACCTGGGCTCCTGCCGACTGGGAAAAGAACGCTCCATTCACAAACGCGCGCAGGCAGTCCTTTTCGGACAGCATGCCGACGAGATTCCCGCCGTCATCCAGCACCGGAGCCCCTGAGATCCGTTGTTTGAGCAGCAGATGAATCGCCGCAAAAATCGGCATATCCGGCTTCAAGGTATGCAGGGAGGTCGTCATGACCGATCGGACAAGGGTGACTTTATTCATGGCGCGATGCTCCTTGAGTTTCGTAATCGTGGGCAATTCGCCCGGTTCTACGTCTACTTCGGGGTCGATTCTACAAAGTTTTCGATCAGGTGGCAACTGGCCATCTGTCCGTTTGCCCCCCGTGCTTCCGGCGCCTCGACCTTGCACCGGGCCATCGCCACCGGGCATCGGGGATGAAAACGGCAGCCCGGGGGTGGACGCGAGGCCGAGGGTGTCTCTCCGGCCAGCGGGTGACGCCTCCGCCGCTCCTTTCCCGGAGCCGGAGCCGCATCGAGAAGGGCCCGGGTGTAGGGATGAAGTGGCCGTGCCATTACCTGCTCCCGGCTGCCCTCCTCCACCACCTCGCCGAGGTACATCACCGCGATCCGGTCCGCGATGAACCGGACCACATGCAGGTCATGAGTGATAAACAGGTAGGACAAGCCGTACTGCTCCTTCAAATCCACCAGCAAATTCAAAACCTGAGCCTGGACGGAAACATCCAGAGCGCTAACCGCTTCGTCGCACACAATCACCTTCGGCTTGACCGAAAGAGCCCGGGCAATCGATAACCGCTGGCGCTGCCCCCCCGAAAACTCATGCGGATAACGGTACAACGCATCTTCGTTCATTCCGACATCGGCCAGCAACTTCGCCGCATAGGCCTCCCGCTCTTCTCCCCGGATCAACCCATGTTCCAACGGCCCCTCGGTCAACACATCCACCACCGGAAACCTCGGATTCAATGCCGCAAACGGATCCTGGAACACCACCTGTACCTCGCGCCGGTAAGCCTTCAATTCGCTCCCTCGCAGGCCCTCCACCGGCTGCCCCCGGAACCGAATCTTCCCCTCTGTCGGGCGCTCCAGCAGCATGATCGCCCGGGCCAGCGTGGACTTCCCGCATCCTGACTCCCCGACCAGCCCCAGCACTTCCCGCTCGTTCAGGTGCAGCGTCACCCCGTCGACCGCCCGGATGTTCCCGATCGTGCGGGCAAACACCCCCCGCTGGATCGGAAACCAGACCTTCAGATTCTCCACCTCCAGCAATCGCCCTGCTTCCTCCCGGCTCATCCTTCCCCTCCCTTCCCCGAATGCATGACCTCGCGGGCAAGCAGGCACCGCGAGTGCCGGTGCTGGCCCAGCGATTCCAGCATCGGATGCTTCTCCGCGCACACCGGCTCGGCAAACCGGCAACGGTTGCGAAAACGACACCCTCCCGGCAGGTTGTACAGTGTCGGCACCGAACCCGCGATCGTCTCCAGCCTCGTCCGCCCTCCGGCCAGAGCGGGAATCGAACGCAGCAACGCCTGAGTATACGGATGGGCAGGCCGGGAAAACAACGCGTCCACCGGTCCTTGCTCCACGATTTCCGCCGCATACATCACCGCGAGACGGTCGCAGGTTTCCCACACGATTCCCATATCGTGGGTAATCAACAACACCGAGGTATCCTTGTCCTTCATGGCCAATAGCAGTTGAAGAATCTGAGCCTGGATCGTCACATCCAGCGCCGTGGTCGGCTCGTCGGCAATGATCAGTTTCGGCTCGAGAATCAACGCCATGGCAATCATCACCCGCTGCCGCATTCCCCCCGAAAGCTGATGGGGGTATGCGAGCATCCGCTCCTCCGGATCCGAAATCCCCACCCGCCCCAGCCAATCCACCCCGTTCCGCCACGCCTCTTCCTTGCCGATCGCCAAATGCAACTGCTGGGTCTCCACCAACTGCTTGCCGATCCGGTGCAACGGCGACAACGCGGTCATCGGTTCCTGAAAGATCATCGAAATGTCTTTCCCCCGGATCGTTCGCAGCTCCTCCGAAGGCAACGCCAGCAAATCCTTCCCGTCATACCACACATGCCCGGTTTCAATCTGGCCCGGAGGCTGGGGAATCAAACGCAGCAAGCTCATCGCCGTCACCGTCTTCCCGCAACCGGATTCCCCCACCAGACCCAACACTTCCCCCCTGCGGATATCCAGCGACAGGTTATCCACCGCCCGCAGGACGCCTTCCTCGGTGCGAAACGAGACCGACAACTCCCGCACTTCGAGGATGTTTTCTGGAGATGGAGGAAATCGAAGTTGGCCCATGATTATTCCATCCGGCTAAAAGGTTTGGGGTCATAGGCATCGCGGATGCCCTCACCGATCAACGTCACCAGAATCATCACCACAAATAAGGCCGCGCTCGGAAACAGAATCAACCACCAGGCCCACCGGAACGACTGGGCCTGATGCAACAATTCCCCCCAACTCGGGGTCGGCGGCGGCAATCCAAACCCCAAAAAGTCGAGCACCGTCAACGCCCCGATCGACCCCACCAGCATAAATGGCAGGAACGTGATCAAGGGAATCAGCGCATTCGGCAAAATGTGGCGGCGCATGATCACCGTGGCCGGAATTCCCAGGCACTTCGCCGCCTCCACATACGGACGCTTCCGCAACTTGAGAAATTCCGCCCGCATGTATGCGGAGATGCCGATCCAGTTGAACAGGGCGTAGCAAAACAAAAGCAGGCCAAAGCTCCGTCCGTACACCGACCCCAGCAGGATCATCACATAAAGAAACGGCAAAGCGCTCCAGATCTCGATCACCCGTTGGCCGATAATATCGATCCGCCCTCCGTAATACCCCTGAATCCCCCCGATCACAATCCCCGCCAGCAATGTGCATACGACCAGACTCAAACCGAACAGCAGGGCAATCCGCATCCCGTAGAGTATCCGCGCCAGCACATCCCGCCCTGCCGCATCGATCCCCATCCAATGCTTGCGGTTCGGCGGAAACGGCCACTGTACATCATTGTAGCGGAGGCTTACATTCCACAAACGCCCGTCAAACTCCACGTCCACCGGGTACACCGCCCCGGCAAACCGTTCGACGACCCATTGATGCAGCCGTGCACGTTGCAGGTCCGGAACCTTTAACCACGCAACCTCCTTGCTCCGCTCCACATTCCCCTCCCGGTCGAACGCGAAAACCAACCGGTCCCGCCGCTCTTCCACCACCTCACGGAACGTCACCCGCACATCGGACGGGCCTCGCGCCCGCTCCATGTACCTTGTAAGCGATACCTCCGCACGGCGCGATGCGTCCTTGCGTGAACGAACCTCGTTCGACCACGCTGGCGCATCCCGGTTCTCCAATCGCGCCGCTACCGCCTCATAAAAGGCCTCCGGCAAAACCCAATGGTCGGACATCCGTTCCCCCAAAGGAGTCCGCAGCTCAGGAAAAAACTGCCCCGCCGCCTGTTGCCGCTGAATGCGCCCCTCCCCATCCACGTTCACCGTGCCCACCCGGGGCGTCGGCGACAAACTTAACACCACGCGCTCCTCGTCTCGCAGCGTCTCCGGATCGATGATTTCCTGGGGACCATATGCAAACGGCGCAAACAACATCCAGTTTCCCCGCGTTGCCTGAAAACGCTCGTGCTCAAGCAATCGCTTGTAGTTCACCCGGTTGAACCTCCCGCTTCCCGTAAACGTGTCCTCGGGATAGAACCGGAACGCTGGAATGTAGAAGTTCCCTTCAAACCGCATCAGCAAAGGGCGGTCATTGCTGATCAACTCCGCAGCCAAACTAACCACAAACAACACCAACAGAATCTGCAAAGAAATCCATGATCGCCGCCGCGACCGGAAGCGGTTCCAGCGCTTGCGGGCCAGTGGATTTTTCAACAGACGCGGCATACAGGATTACCGTTGGAAATTGATCCGTGGATCGATGAGGACATACGCAAGGTCGGAAAGGATATTGCCCAGCAAGGTCAGAACCGAGGTAAGCGCGAGCGCACCCATAAACACCGCATAATCCCGCCCGATGATCGCCTCGATGCTTAACCGCCCCATCCCGGGAATCTCAAACACCTGCTCGATAATGATCGACCCCGCGAACATCACAGTCAGGATGCCCCCCAGACCCGTCGCGATTGGAATCAACGAATTGCGAAACGCATGCCCCCAAATCGCCCGCCGGTAGCTTCCCCCCCGGGCCAGCACCGTTCGGATGTAGTCGCTCCCGATCTGGTCGAGCAGCGAGTTCTTCATCAACAGGGTCAGCACCGCAAAATTCCCCGCCACATAACATGTCACCGGCAGCGCCATGTGCATGAACCGGTCTTTGAATTGTCCCCAGGCCCCCAACTCGTGAAAGTTGTCCGACTGGAACCCGAACACCGGGAAGATATCCAGCAACCCGTCCACCGTTCCGCAGAACAACATCTTCAGGACCATCCCCAGGGCCAGCGGAGGAATCGCATACCCCACAAACACCATCATGCTCGACACAAAATCGAACCCCGAACCATGCCGCAGCGCCTTGGCAATCCCCAGAGGAATACAAATCAAGTAACTCAACAGAAAGCCGTTGATCCCAAAAATAAGCGAAACCGGGAACCTCGACGAAATCAGATCCCACGCCGTCCGGTTCGGAAACCGGTACGATTCCATCCGCATCCCCATCCGGTCCCTCACCAGCCAGTTCCAGTAACGCTCATACAACGGACGATCGAATCCGAAGTGCTGTTCAAGCTGGCGCCGGTACTCCTCGGTAATCGCCGCCCCCTGGGCCGCCCCCGATCCCGCCTCCCCTCCCCCCGACATCTGCATCAACGCCTGCTCCACCGGTCCGCCCGGCACGAACTGGATCAGCATGAACACCAGAATCGTGATCCCCAAAAACGTCGGGATCACCAACAGCAAGCGCCGCAAAAAATAGTCAAACCGTTCCATTACTCCCCGGAAAACATCTCGTGGAATCGCACCACCACCGGACGCGGAGGCAACGGAAGCCGATCCGCCATCGCCGCCTCCAGATCCGCCGCCTGATCCTCGTCGAACCACCACAACGAATACGCCGAACGCTCGTCGCCAAACCGCGAAAGCACCGTATCCGGCATCCCGAACTTGTTCCAGTAGAGCAGGCGCGTGTAGTCGATATTCCACAACAAGATGTACGGCACCTCCCGGGTCAGGATCTCGTCGATCTGCCGGACCAGCTCATGCCGCTCGCTCACATCGAAAATCCCCCGCTGCATCTCAATCAATCGATCAACCTCATCGCTCTTGAATCCCGTGATGTTGTTCCCGCTCGGCCGGTCCGCCTCCCTCGACAACCACAAATGTTCCGGATCCTTGAACAATCCCCCCGACCACGCCGCCCATGTCATCTCGAAATTAAACTCATCCATGTCCTTCTTCCACGCCGCCCAGTCCTTCCGGTCGATCCGCAACGTGATCCCCACATCCTTCAAATCCTCCGAATAGATCGCGAGAAACTTGTCCGTGCCCGGATCGCGGGTCAAAAACGTCACCACCAGCGGCTGGCCATCCTTCTCCAACAGCCCGTTGCGCGGATTCACCGACCACCCCGCCTCCTCCAGCAACGTCCTCGCCCGGCCCGGATCGAAGCCAAACTCCGGATTGTTGTTCATCGCCCCGCCCAGATAAAGATCCTCGAAATACGAACGGTGCATGAAATACTGGTTATACATGATCGTCTGATTCATCTTCTCCCGGTTGAGAAGATGAGCCAGAGCTTTCCGCACCCGGACATCGTCGTAGGGAGCCCGCCTCAGATTCATGGCAAACCCCTGGAACCCGATGGGATTGTCGTTGTAGATCTTCTGTTTCACGATCCAGTTCCGGTCGAACCGCTCGCCCTGGGCCTCGTTCATCCAGATCCGCGACATGTACACCGGAAACACATCCAACAACCCCTGTCGGAACGCCTCATAGGCATTCTCCTGTTCGGAGAAAAACCGGAACAACAGCGTCTGGAAATTCGCCACCCCCTGATGCCGGGGCAGCTCCCGGGCCCACCAGTCCTCCCGCCGCTCCAGCCGCACGCTGATCCCCTCCCGGATCTCTCCCAAACGGTACGGCCCCGACACCACCGGAAACTCAAAGTGAATCCGGTTGAAATCCTTCCCCTCCATCGCATGCTTCGGAAGCACACTCAATCCCCCCAGCGCATTCAAGTTTCGCCAATGCACCTCGCGGGCCGTGAACCGCACCGTCCGCTCATCCAGCGCCTCCGGACGATCAAACGGCTCCAACCCCACCTTGTGCGGACCGGTCAAATGAGCCGGATTCATGATCGTATCGTAGGTGAAGACCACATCCTCGGCGGCAATCGGCGTCCCATCGCTCCATCGCGCCCGTGGATCGAGATGAAACGTAAACGTCTTCTTGTCCGGGGAAATCACCCACCGCTCGGCCAACCCCGGCTCAAACTCCACCGTGATCGGGTGAAGGCTCAACAGCGAATCAAACATGTTCCCAAACAGATCCGCGCTGAACACATTCGCGTCCAGCAGGTAGTTAAAACTTTTCGGATACTGATGGGCGTAAATCGCAATCGTTCCCCCCGGAACCGCCTCCGGCGACGCCAATGGATTCGGACGGTCCTCCCACCCGGGACCCGGATACTCCCGATCCGCATACCCTCCCGCCCCCGCCAGCCATCCCCCCACCACCAAAAGACCCGTCACTCGCTTCACAATCATCTTCATCGTCCGAAAACTCCTTCAACAAACGCCAGCCCCCAACCCGCTTCGCGACGGTAGACAACCCATCCCGCCGCACGGTTCAAACGAATTCACCCGGTCAGCCTAACCTCGCCGCCTTGAAAGGTAAAGGCAAGCCGCCCCTTACCGAAGCGTCACATCCCGCAACGCCGTCGACACATCTTCCAACACGTCCCCCGCCACCATCCCGATCTGGCTCCTCCGGTACGACGCCAGCTCCCCCGCCCGGCCATGCAGATACACCGCAAGGCACGCCCCATCAAACCGCGCCACGCCTTGCCCCAGCCACCCCCCGATCATGCCGGCCAGCACATCCCCCGTTCCTGCGGTGGCCAGTCCCGGATTCGCAAACAAACTGATCGCCACCTCCTCCCGCCCCGGCTCCGCGATCAACGTCCCTGCTCCCTTCAATACCACCACTCCTCCCGACATCTCCGCCAGCCTCCGGACCGCACCTTCCCGGTCCTTCTGCACCTCCGCTGCGCTCAATCCCAGCAACCGGGCCATTTCACCCGGATGCGGGGTCATCACCGTCCGCCCCTCCACCAGACTCAACACGCTCGGATCCTCCGCCACCACCTGCAAGGCCGATGCATCCAAAATCACCGCCGCCTTGCTTGCCCTCAAGACCCCCCTTACCACCGCGCCCACCCCGGCGCCTTCACCCAGTCCCGGTCCCACCACCACCGCCGACGCCTCCCCTAAAAGTCCTTCCACGTCCTCCAACCCCTCCGGAATCAAGCGCCCCTCCTCATCCTCCCGGCCTGCCACCACCATCAATTCCGGCCACTGACTGGCAATCACCCCGTGCAAACACGCCGGGGCCACCACCGTCACCAGGCCCGCCCCCGAACGCAACGCCGCCGCCCCCGCCAACGTTGCCGCCCCGCAATACCGCCGCGAACCTGCCACCACCACCACATGGCCAAAACTCCCCTTGTGCGACGATTTCGCCCGGTACGGAACCAATCGTGAAAGTTCCCCGGGAACCAACATCCGAAACCGGTTCGCCGGGACCGCATCCCCCGTCACCTCCAACGGAAAACCAATGTCCAGAACCTCCACCGTGCCCAAGTAGTCCACCGCCCCCGGATGCGTAAACCCCGCCTTCGGCAGTCCAATCGTCGCCGTCACATCCGCCCGCACCACATCCCCCGACGGCCGACCCGTATCCCCATTCAAACCCGAAGGAAGATCTATCGAAATGCAAAATGCTTCCTTTGCCGCCTGATTGATATACTGAATCGCCCCCGCCAACGGGCCCCTCACCGGCCCCGACAATCCCGTTCCCAGCAGCCCGTCCACCAGCACATCCGCATCCCACGGATGATCGATCACATCCAGCCAGTCATCCATCGTGGAAAGCTCCGTCACCTCCACCCCCGCCTGATTCAGACGGCTCATGTGCAGCAGCGCATCCCCCTGCACCTGATTGATCAAACCCGCCAGCCACACCTCCACATCATACCCGTCCTCCTTCAGGTATCGGGCCGCCACAAACGCATCCCCCCCGTTGTTCCCCCGCCCGGCCAAAAACAACACCCGGGGCCGGAACATCCCCGACGACTCGCACACCCGCCGGATCAAATCCGCCACACTCGCCCCCGCCCGGTCCATCAGATGCTCCCCGCTTACCGAATAATCCTCGATCGTCCGCCGGTCGATCTCCCGCATGCTTTCCGCCGTGACAAAAATCATTCCGTTCGTCCTCGTTCGCATCCCCGACTCATACCGCTCCCCGGTACCCGGCCAAGGCCTCCACCATTTCCTCCACCGCCCCCCGCAACCCGATCATCACCGCCCGGCACACCAAACTGTGACCCACATTCAGCGTGTGAAGTCCGGGGATCTCAAGAATCCCCCCGAGGTTCGACATCGCAATCCCGTGCCCCGCGTTCACCTGAAGCCCCCGTTGCCGGGCCAGCTTCGCCGCGCGAACCAACCGCGCCAGCTCCACCTCCGCTTCCTCACCCTCCGCCTCGCAATACGCCCCCGTATGCAACTCGATCATCGGAACCCCCAACGCCACCGACGCATCAATCTGCTCCTCCTCCGGATCAATAAACAAACTCACCGCGATCCCCGCTGCCGCCATTCGCCCCACCGTGACCCCCAGCGCCTCCCGCTGGCCCGCCACATCCAGTCCCCCTTCCGTCGTCAATTCCTCACGCCGCTCCGGAACCAGACACACCTCCGCCGGCTTCACCTCCAGAGCGATCTCCACAATCTCCCGGTGATTCCCCATCTCAAGGTTCATCGGCAAAATCGACGCCGCCCGCAAGCGCCGCACATCCGCATCCTGAATATGCCGCCGGTCCTCCCGCAAATGCACCGTCAGCCCCACCGCGCCCCCCTCCCGGCACAATCGAGCCGCCTCCACCAAATCCGGATAGCGCGTGCCCCGGACCTGCCGCAGCGTCGCCACATGATCGATGTTCACCCCCAACAACAAACCTGAAAACCGCTCGCTCATTACAATACATCCGCCGGTTGCTCCGCATCCCGGCGCAACATCGACATATCAAACCGCATGCTCACATCCCCGCCCCGCACCTTCGCCAACCGCAGCGCCCGCTCCGATGCATCAAGATAATTCCCCCCCCCCCCCGCAACATCCGGAAAACCCGCCACCCCCCACCGAATCGGCAGCTTCAAATTTCCGCGCCCCGGGTCCAACACAATCCGCCTCCCCGCTCCGTGG